>JAGYLT010000188.1 GCA_018400545.1 Bacteroidales bacterium | reverse complement strand
AGGCCGTTCAGGATGATCTCCTCAGGAGTGAGCCCTGCCGAAATGGCGGTGAGCATATCACGGTAGTAGGGGAAAAGATGGTCATGTTTTTTTCTGAAAACTTGTCCGATGGCCAACTGAATTCCGTCGTGGCCGGCGTAGGGTGCGTGGTACGACCACCCCAGGGCCTGTTTCAGGTAGTTGGGTGCTTTGTTGTCGAGCTGGCGTCCCATGGTCATCAGGAAATACCAGTTCTTCAGCGTTTCTTTGTCAGTGTTTTTTACTGTATATACTTTATCTTCTTTTGTCAGTACAAACCGCTTTCTGTTATTCATCTTAATAAATCCTTTAGTCAGTTAAAATTTAATTCGCTCATTAAACATACCTTAATTGGCTTTGTTCAGGAGCGCTGTTTTCTTTGAATGATCTTATTTAAGATATTCCTCCTGCAGATTTTGCCATCCGGGCAGATTATTGTAATGCCACTTGTCGATCACTTCGCCATCCCTGATCAGGATCAATCCGGGATTGGACCGGATCATGGTTTTCAGTGTTACGTCATCGGCATTGAAGAAAGGAAGATCGAAGGTAATGTTGTTTATTTCGAGGAAAGTCTGAATTTTTTCCGGCAGCGTACTGGTCAGGGCAATGAATGAATACCCCTCTTCATCCGCATGTTCGAATAGTTTTTCGATTTGTTTGAATGATTCGCTGTCGGTTTCACGCAGGCTCCAGGCCACCACGATAAACTGGTAACCCGGATTTTTGAGGTATGCATCCGTAACATCATTACCAGCAAAGTCGATGATGGCCAGATTTATGCCAGGCACTTTGTTGGGATCTTCAGCCCGCTGGCTTACAAATTCCCAGTTTTCCACCCATTCGGGATCATCATAAGGGTAATTCGGCGACAGGTATTCTTTGGTTTCACCGGTTTCCTTGTTTCGGTAAGTCAGGTAATATTTCACCGGTTTTGGATTTTCGGGGTAGAGACGGCTGCCGACTTTCCAGGCCCTGAAATCCATCATGGGCAGATTAACATAATTGAGGTATTGAAATCCAATGAATATTGCCACAAGTGCTGTACCCATGATCCATTCCATTTTGTCCGGATAAACCCGTTTGATGGATTTTCGGTGTAGAAAAACAATCAGCACCAAAACATTGATGAACAGGTTTTTGTAAAAGGTCTGCCAGTTTGTGAGGATGAGCGCGTCGCCAAAACAACCGCAGTCGGGAACCGGATTATTGAGTGCATCGTTGAGGGTAACCAGCGTAAAAACACCCATCATTAGCAACACCAGTAGCGAGGTGAGCTTTGGCTTGATGTGCAGAATGAGCATGGCCCCAAGCACAAGTTCAGCAGCATTGAGCATAAACGAGAAAAACAGCGCCGAAAATTTCAGCCAGTCTGTTCCGAAAGCAACAAAATAATCTTCAACGCGGTAGGCCGTTCCCAATGGGTCAACGCCTTTCACAAATCCGGAATACAGAAAAACAGCGCCGAGCAGTAGCCGGCTTATGGTGCGCATTCCCGGAGAAAAAACCTTTTTATACCTGAAGATGATAACCAGTTGAAAAATAAGGAAAAGAAGAAATGCAAGATTAAACTCCTCGAAAAACTTAATCAGATAAGCGGAAACGATGGCTACAATGATGATTGACCAGCCGGTTATTGTTTTCAATGTTAATTGGCGCATTTGCGAGTATCGTTGAAGGTTATTGGTGATTAGTTATTTGGAAATACTTTTCTCAGGTAATTTGGATTGTAATTAATAGGTTTGACAAATCCGGCAATCGCCTATGTTTATTTTTCACCTTCCTGTTCGTCAAATTTAATGAGTGCAAACAGTCCGTAATTCACAATGTCCTGATAATTGGCATCCAGGCCTTCCGATATGAGTGTTTTGCCCTCGTTGTCTTCGATCTGTTTGATGCGGAGCAGTTTCATCAGGATGATGTCAGTGTAGGAAGAAATGCGCATATTTCGCCAGGCTTCGTCGTAGTCGTGGTTCTTGTTTTCCATCAGCGACTTGGATGCGTAAATGTGCTTGTTGTAAAACTCGACGGCTTCGTGGGTTCCAAGAACAAGGTCGCTTTTATTGCCAAGTTCAAGTTGTATCAGCGCCATCACGGCATAGTTTACAATGCCCACAAATTCGTCTCTGGCACCTTCATCAATTTTTACCTCGGCCTTCTCCTCAATGCTTCGGATGCGGTTGGCTTTGATATAAATCTGATCGGTTAAGGAAGTTGTTCGTAAAATCCGCCAGGCACTGCCATAGTCTTTCATTTTGGTTTCAAAAATATTCCTGCACTTGCTGATGGCGGCTTCAAATTGCTCGTTGGTTTTGTTCATTTGCTTATTTTTACTTCTTTTTCCCGAAAAGCTTTTTCTTTTTCTCACTTTTATCCGGTTCAACTTCGCTGTCATCCCGGGCTTGCTCCCCGGTTATATCCTGCAAATTTTCTTCGGCTTCTTCAAGGCTTTTTTCCGCCGGTTTCATTTTTTCTTTACCCAGTTTCATTTTTTCTTTTCCTTTTGAGATATTGCTTTTACCCTGTTCATACTTTTTTTCGGCAGCTTTAATTTTGGCGTTTGCAGCACGTTTGTCATCCCTGAATTTTGCGTCCAGGTCACGGATTTGCTGCCTTACATTGTCCCGCGTTTCGCGGTCATCAGTTTTTAACTGTTTTTCCAGGTCTTTCTTATTTGCTGAATAGGTTTTTTCCAGTTCCGATTTTTCAGCTTTCGCCGTTTTGAGTTCAGCTTTACCTTCATCCATCATCTTTTCACCTGTTGCCACAAGGCTGTCACCTTCGTCCAAGTACCTCTGGGCGCGGGCAACGGAACTTTCTGCACGGATAACTTTATCATTGGCCCGTTGCAATTTTAGTTCCTCGCGCGATGGTTTGGCTTCTTCGGAAACCTGTGCATGAAGTACTGTTCCCGCAAGCAAAAGCATCGCAATCATAAAATGTGTAAAGTTTTTTGCTTTCATAACGTATCGTTTTTTAAGTTTTGGAAAACGAACGGCAAATATAAAATGCTTTAATTTCGTGGCATGTTAATGAAAAGTAAATTTTAAAACCGGTTTCATGAATCAGGATGGAAAGAAGGTAGAAAAAATAGCAGAAATATTTAGGAGTAACCAACCTTTGGTGATGGGTATTTTGAATATTACCCCCGATTCTTTTTTCGACGGCGGACGGTATGATATGCCCGAAAATGCCTTTAGAGAGGCTGAGCAAATGCTGAATGACGGTGCGGCAATTCTGGATATCGGTGCTGTTTCAACACGGCCCTTTTCCGATGAGGTGAGCGAGGCTGAAGAATGGAACCGGTTAAAAATGATTTTACCAATGATCAGGAAGGCATTTCCTGATACGCTGGTTTCGGTTGATACCTTCAGAAGTTCCATTGCCCGGCAGTCGGTTTTGGAAGGTGCAGATATCATCAACGATATCTCAGGCGGGCAGTTCGACGCGGAGATGTTTCGTGTAATTTCTGAAACTCAGGCTGCTTATGTGATGATGCACATCCAGGGAACCCCGAAAACCATGCAGCAAAACCCCACCTATGATGATGTGGTTGCGGAGGTGATCTCGTTTTTTAAAACTCAACTTGATAAATTGCAACAAGCAGGTGCAAATAGCAGGATCGTTCTTGATCCGGGATTTGGATTTGGAAAAACGGTGGAGCACAATTATCAGCTACTAAACGCAATCCCACAAATAAAGAAGTTGGGTTTTCCGGTGCTTGCCGGGCTGTCCCGAAAATCAATGATCAACAAAGTGCTGGGCACAAAACCCGAACATGCCCTCAACGGGACTACGGCGCTCAATATGCTGGCACTGGATAACGGCGCTGCCATTTTACGGGTGCATGATGTGAAGGAAGCTGTTGAGGTAGTAAAGCTTTTTAAAGTTTACCGTGATAATCGTACTATTTGGTCTGCTTAAACCAGTTGTACCACTCCACAAATTTTGTGATTCCCTGTTTGATTCCAACTTTTGGTTCATAGCCGAAATCATTTTGCATGGCTGAAACATCAGCATAAGTAATTTTTACATCGCCTTTCCGGTGAGGCAGGAATTCAATCTCAGCCTTTTTATTCAGAACTTCCTCGATGGTCTGTATAAAATTCATCAGCAATACCGGACTGGAATGGCCGATGTTGTATATTTTGTAAAGCCTTTCATGGTCGGCGTCGTTTATAACCATGCAAATACCTTCGATGATGTCGTCGATAAAAGTAAAGTCACGCTCCATTTTACCGTTATTGAACACCCTGATTTTTTTTCCTTTGGAAACATTGTCCACAAAAAGATAAGGCGCCATGTCGGGCCTTCCCCAGGGTCCGTAAACGGTGAAAAAGCGCAATCCGGTAGTTTTTATTTTGTAGAGATGGCTGTAGGTGTGGGCAATGAGCTCATTGGATTTTTTACTGGCTGCATATAAACTGATGGGGAAGTCCACATTGTCGGTTTCCAGGAATGGCACTTCATCGCGGTTACCGTAAACACTCGAGCTGCTGGCATACACAAAATGCTTTACGTTGAATTCGCGGCATGCATCTATCAGGTTAATAAACCCGGTAACGTTGTTTTCGATGTAGGTGTGGGGATTCAGGATGCTGTATTGCACACCGGCCTGGGCTGCCATATTGCAAACCACGTCAAAATCATATTTCGACATGAGGTCTTCAAGATAATAGCGATCGGTAATATCTACTTTTGAAAAGTGATAATTTTCTGAATCATTGCTTTTATAAATCAGGTTCGGCCAGATGCTGTCTTCCTCAATGCCAAGCAGGGGGAGCTTTTCATACTTAAAGCGTACATCGTAATAGCTGTTGATGTTGTCGATGCCCATCACAAAATGGCCGGCTGCCAAAAGTTTTTGGGTCAGGTTATAGCCAATGAAGCCCAGCGCTCCGGTAACAAGAATATTCATGTGTTTGTATTGTTGAATTCTGCTGCCAAAAGTAGCATGAATTTTTTGTTGGTGGAATCATCCTCCCGGATTCTTGATTAATTCATTAATTTTGGCAGCAATTCGAAAATGCATTTATGATTCCCGTCTTTATCGATATCAGGCTTACCGATGTGATTGATATTCTGCTCGTGGCGTTTCTTTTGTACGAGGTTTACAACCTTTTGAAAGGAACGGCGGCCATCAATATTTTTCTGGGAATTTTGGCTGTTTTCGGTATCTGGCGACTTGTAAATTT
>JAGYLT010000187.1 GCA_018400545.1 Bacteroidales bacterium | reverse complement strand
AACCACGATGACCCGTCCAAAAGCACAATCATTGGAACCAACAAGAAAAAAGGACTGGTGGTTTATGATTTTGATGGTAACGAGCTTTTCAACTATCCTGTGGGAAGGGTAAATAACGTGGACCTAAAAACTAAATTCGGGCTGGGCAGCGACTCAATAACAATAGTTGGGGCGACCAACCGGACAGATAACAGCATCGTGCTGATGAAGGTAAACCCGGAAACCCGTGAACTGGAAGAGCTGCAGTTGTCAGGTGAATTCAAGCCCAAATCATCCGAAGTTTATGGCTTCTGCCTTTATCGCTGCTCCCACAAAACCCGTTTCATCAAAGATCATGTAAATAAAATGTATGCGATTTCTGTGGGTAAGGACGGTTTGTTGGATCAGTGGGAACTGGTAAACGACAACGGCAAAGTTAAGCCAAGATACAGCAGAGTGCTAAAATTCGACTCGCAATGCGAAGGGCTGGTAGCCGACGATGAAACCGGAAATCTATTTGTGGGTGAAGAGGCAAAAGGCATATGGAAAATTCCGGCCCTCCCGGCAGAAGGCGATAAAAAAGAACTGATTGCAGATATTGCAAAAACCAAAATGGAAGTTGATGTTGAAGGATTAACCATCTATTATGGCTCCGAAGGCAAGGGATACCTGATCGCTTCGAGCCAGGGCAATAATTCCTTTGCCGTTTTTACCCGCGGTGGCCACCACAAATACCTTGGAAGTTTTATGATCTCCGCCAATGGCAGTGTTGACGGCGTTTCTGAAACCGACGGCATTGATGTGCTGAACCTTTCTGTGGGTTCCGCTTATCCGGATGGCGTTTTTATTGCACAGGACGGCTACAACTACGAGGGTGAGCAGCAGGTGAACCAGAATTTTAAACTGGTAAACTGGAAGGAAGTCGCCAGGCAATTCCAGCCCTGGTTACTCATCGACAATAAGTATGTTCCTGCCAAAGACCAGGTGGAATAAGCCCTCATGTTGATTCTTTGAATTGCCCCGGGCCTCAGCCTCTGCACATTGAAAAGCAGAACGGTTGGTTTTATCTCTGAAATTAACCCGGCTCATGCGGGTTATCCCGGATTATTGAAATGAATTTTCAGGGTTATGTTTCCAATTTTGATTGTTGAAACAAGCTTTGGTATAAAGTACTTTTTTTATTCATCGCCGCGCGTAGCAACGATTTCCAATTCATCAGTGAGTTTCTCAAATTCCGCAAAACAGATGTTGATCTGGTTGGTGTCCTGATGCTCCAGACTTTTGATGATCATGTCTGTAAAAACAGAAAATTCCTTGATTTTGTGGGTTTTCGAGATGGACTTCAACTCAGTTATAAAGCAACTGATCTCCTCCTTCGAGAATTTCTGGTAGGTATGCCTGAAGAACGGGATGATGGTTTTCAGGAAATATTTATGAAGTTCCTCGTTCTGCCTGATTCTTTGGTTGATTTCCTCAAAGTTCTGAATGCAGTTGGCATCGCATTTTCTGGCAGGTTTTAAGCTTTGCAGTGTAAAATAAAAAGTACTCCCCTTTCCTTTTTCACTCTCCACCCAGATTTTACCGCCATTCCTTTCCACAAACTCGCGGCAAAGTATCAGGCCGATTCCCGTTCCTTTTTCCTTGTTTGTTCCAATGGTTGAATAATTGCTGGTGGGATCGAAAAGTTTGGGTGTATCTTCTTCAGGGATGCCAACTCCGGTATCGCGAACATAAATGAGAATTTTATTATCGCTCGCTGTTTTTGCACCCAGCACAATATTACCGTTTTCAGGTGTGAATTTTATTGCGTTGGATATCAGGTTTCTAAGTATTGTATTCACCATCTCCTGGTCGGCAGTAACTTCGCTATTATCATTACAAAGTTCGGTATCGATCATGATGTTTTTAGACTGTGCCGCATAACGTTGCAGATCGATGGCTTCCTCAAAAACCTGAGCAAGCAACAGTTCTTCCGGGTTAAAAGGAATTTTGCCTGTTTGGGTCCTCGACCACACCAGCAGATTATCCAGCAATGCAAACGATTGCTTGGTGCTTTGGTAAACTGTTTTAATAAATCGCTTCCGCTGTTCCTCGGTAAAGGATTCTTCATTTTCGAGTAACAATTCCAGAAACCCTAACTGGGCATTGTAGGGGCTTTTCAGGTCGTGAGCAATAATTGAAAACAGTTTGTCTTTGGTGGCATTGATCTCCCTGAGTTTCTCCTCATTGATTTTCTGTTCGGTAACATCCTGGTGGGTTCCCACTGCACGTATGGGCTCTCCGGCCGCATTGCGATCGATCACCATTCCGCTGTCCAGGATGTATTTCCAGGATCCATCTTTTGTTTTCAGACGGTGAATACTCTTATAAAATGATGTCCTGCCTTCAAGATGATCTTCAAGCTTTCTTACGACTTCCTTCATGTCATCGGGATGAACAAGTTTCTCCCACGATGACACATGTGGTATAATATCTTTTCTATCATAACCCAGCATCTCTACCCACCTGTCGTCAAAAATCACATGCCCGGTTTCGATGGTCCAGTCCCACAGCCCGGCTTTGGTGCCTTCGAGTGCCATGTTCAGGCGTTGCTCACTATCGCGGAGCGCGTCTTCAGCGGCCTTGCGCTGGGTAATATCCGAAATCACACCGAATACACGTTTCTGATCGCGGATGATACGCATGCTGATCTCACCCCAAAAAGTGCTTCCATCTTTTTTCACACATTCAACCTCAACCGGGCTGCCGTCCAGGCTTTTAATCTTCTGAATAAACAAATTCTTTATCTCTTCCTGCTGTTCGGGTTTAACAAAATCCCATACTTTTCTGTCTATAAGCTCATCCTGTTCGTAACCAAAAAGACGACAGGCCGGGGTATTCACCATTTTTATGTAGCCATTTTCTGTAAGGTAAATACCTTCGCTGATGTTTTCGGCTAATTCGGTGTATTTTTCTTCGCTTTGCGCCAGTTGCCTGTTAAAGGTTTTTCTAACATTTTCGATATTGGTGATGGTAATCCGGCAAAGGTCCTGTTCCCGCTCAATATCATAATACACCGTCAGGTGCATCTCGGTGTGGACAACGTTCTGGTCACCCGTTTTCATTCTGATCTCCCCTCTTTGCTCAAGTTGCATGATAAATGCATTTTTGAGCATTTTCCGGAAATCGGTTTTTGAATCCTGCTCAATGTAGGGGAAGATGGAAATGTAGTTGAAGTTTGGGTTTTTCGGCGTACCGAATATCTGACTGGCTTTGCGGTTTTGCGAAACAATATTGCCTGTGGGGCTGATGGTGATGTATGCAACCGGGGCGTTTTCGTACAGATCGATATACTTGTTTTTCTGATGTTCGAGTTCCTGTTGAGATCGCTGCAGTTCATCATTTTGCATTTCCAGCTCAATCTGGTGAACCGATAATTCCTCAAGCAGTCGGGCCATCTCTTCGTTTACAGAGCTTTGCTGCGTAAAAGATTCCTTGTTCTTCAGGATTTTTTCTGCTTCGCGCCTTAATTCCTGTATTTTATTATGATCGGGCATAGGTGTTAACTGTAGCAATTGAGGTTATTCGTGATGTTTTTAAATGTAATATTTTTAGATTTGTACGCTTCTGTTCATCCTCCTGAGAATCCAAATCTGATTTAATAACTGTTTTACCGTTTGACTGGTTCGTTAAAATTGGTTAAAAGTGATTAAACAAAAATAAAGGCTTCAGGTTTAAAAACGGATGAAATATTAAACTTTTAATATTCAAAAAAACACCTTTTGAATAACCCAGGTTAAAAATCTGTTGCGTTATAAAATTTTAATCCTGATTTTGAATCGGATGTAGCAAGACTAATCCGCTGTATTCAAGTCGATATAAACTGGCAGATGATCGCTGTACCCGCCATTATATTTGAATCCTGTGAAAGTACGATAAGGCTTTATTCCCAGGTAGCGATCATCCTCTTCCAGTAAAAAGTCCTCGTGAAAGATGACCGCTCTGTCTAAATAAACCTGAACCCCGGATTCATCATTGAGCAAATATCCCGATACAATCACCTGATCAAATATATCCCAGTCGGCTCTGTATTTGATTGTTCCATGGTTCCAGCCGTCCTGATCTGCAAGCGTAATGTTATAATAGCGACCCAAAACAATTTCTTCATCAGGATTCCCGGCGCCGATAACTTTTGAAATGCTTTCGTCAGTTGGACCATCATTAAAATCTCCCATGATGACGATGGCGGTTTCCGGATTCACCGACAAGATTGAGTCGGTATGGGTTTTAAGAATCTGCGCCGCAGTATTCCTGCGCTCAACCGTAGCCAGGTAGCCACCATAACGTGAAGGCCAGTGATTGATAAAAATGTGGAGCATTTCACGCTGCCCCAACAAACCTTTTACGTAAAGAATATCGCGGGTATGATAAGCGGTATCATCTGCAAACGTAACCTTAATGGCCTCATCGTAAAATGGCTCAAAACATGATTCGCGGTAAAGCAGGGCCACATCGATGCCGCGCCGGTCGGGCGATTCGTGATGAACGATCCGGTAGCCAAAATTTTTGAGGGGCGTTTCATCAATCAGCTTTTCAAGCACAAACCGGTTTTCAATCTCGCACAATCCCACGATAGCCGGCGGCTCCCATCCGCCAACGGCCATAATCACTTTGTAAACCTTGTTGAGCTTATCATAAAATTTATAGTTCGTCCAGTACCTTTCCCCTTCAGGTGTAAACTCCTCATCACGCGTCAGCGAATCGTCGTAAGGATCGAAGAGATTTTCCACATTATAAAACATGATTCTGAAAGAATCGGTATCTTCGGGAATATCATTTTGTGCGATCCCGAAAATTGGAACCAGCAGCAGAAAAAACAATACATTTACGGTTGCGTTAAATGCAAAATGTTTCATGTGATTGAATGAATTGGCAGTCAAAAATAGCAGAATAATTGATTATGGCCGGAACCGGAAAAATATTGGTACTGATCGGCATTTTGATCATCATTGCCGGACTGGTGATCTGGCTTGGTGGCGACAAGCTGCAGTGGCTGGGGCGGCTGCCCGGCGATATTCGCATTGAGCGGGAGAATTTCAGGTTTTATTTCCCCATCACTACCATGATCCTGCTCAGCGTTATACTGAGTATGATCATCTGGTTAATCAGGCGTTTTTTATAAAATGCTCCACCCCATGCCGGAATCAACGGAAACATATCGCAAAATTATCCATGTGGACATGGACGCTTTTTATGCCTCCGTGGAGCAGCGCGACAATCCCGAACTGCGCGGG
>JAGYLT010000186.1 GCA_018400545.1 Bacteroidales bacterium | reverse complement strand
AATGCAGTTATTAAAAAAGGGGGAGGTTGAAAACAAAAAGTGCAGCCGGGGAGACTGCACTTCAAAACCAAAAACCAAAATTTATGAATCAGAAATCTTTAGCACAAAATATAAATCATCAAAATTATCTGGCATAGAAAAATGATTTATATCTGATGCAAAAGTAACACGCCGATATACCCACCCCAAGTTAAAGGACATTAACAAACGTTAAATTAAGTTAACCATTGAAATTGAGGCATTTTCGCAGATACTTTTGTCTGATAAACTCAAAATTTTTACTTGAATTTTAAAGCTGATTTTGACTCCTGATATAAGGTTTTAATGAACAAAAATTTAATCAATTTAATCATCGTTGTTGTGTCATTTGTCCTGTTAAGTTTAACGGCAGTTCAACTTTATTGGGTAAGAAATGCCATCAGCATCGAGCGGGCAAATTTCGAAAACAGCGTCAACTCAGCAGTCAATAAAGTTGTAGATCAGCTCGAAAAACTCAAAACCATCAATACCATCAACCAAAGCACTGCCTCAAAAATGCAGATGCAAGACTTTTTAAAATCGATAGACTCAATAAATCAGGAGCTTGCAACAAATATGCAAAATGTTTCCGGGATTGAGGATTTCGAAAAAATCATCCGCAAAACCGAACTGGCTCAGCAAGTGATCAATGAGATGATCAAGATCAACGAGGAATTCGATATCGAACAACATCTCGATCCCGAAGTTCTTGACTCATTGCTCAAAAAGGAAATTGCGGATCATGGCATAAAAACCAAGTTTGAATATGGTGTTTTTTCCACCAAAAAGGAAGTCATGATTATCGACGAATCCGGAAAATACGCCGAGGAGCTGCTGGACGAAGGGTTAATTTTTACGCTTTATCCGCTTGAACTCACAGACACGCCCAACTACCTGATGATCTATTTCCCCTACGAAATACGGTATCTGCTTAAACAAATGGCATCTATCATTTTCATTTCGCTGATTCTGATCGTCATTATCCTGATGCTGTTTATCTACGTTATTAAAGTGATCGTTTGGCAAAAACGGCTCTCCGAAATGAAAAGCGATTTCATCAATAACATGACCCATGAAATTAAAACGCCAATCTCAACCATATCACTGGCCTGTGAAGCATTGCGGGATTCCGAAATAAAAAAGAACCAAATGCTGGCCGATAATTACCTCAAGGTGATCAATGATGAAAACAACCGCCTGGGCGGCATTGCAGAAAAAATACTTCAGGCTGCAGCTATCGAAAAGGAAAATTTCAAACTCAAACGCGAAAAGGTAAATATTCATGAGTTAATTGATAGCGTGATCAACAACATTGGCATCCAGGTGGAAGTAAAAGATGGTGAAATCAATACAAATTATCAGGCGACAAAAGCAGCCGTTTCATGTGATAAAATGCATATTACAAGTGTGATAACAAACCTGATTGATAACGCCAACAAATACACACCCCGCAAACCGGTCATCAACATCCTGACCGAGAATTACATGGAAGGCATAAAGATTTGCATTTCGGATAATGGTGTGGGGATCAGCAAGGAAAATCAGCGCAAAATCTTTGATAAACTATACAGGGTCCCCACCGGAAACGTTCATGATGTGAAAGGTTTTGGGCTGGGGCTTAGCTATGTTAAAACCATTGTGGAGCTGCATGGCGGAAAGATTGCAGTAAACAGCGAATTGAAAAAAGGATCGGAATTTTGTGTATTCATGCCATTTAGCGGACGCATTAAACAAAAAAATAAATAGATAATCAGGATTATTTTTTATCATAAAATCAGCAAAAATTCTTTGTTCGTTTAAAAAATGTTAATTTTACAATCTTAAATATTTCCAAAACCAATAATTCCATGACTATGGGAAGCGAAAAAGTTAAAGTATTATTAGCTGAGGACGACAAAAACCTTGGCAATGTTTTAAAGTCCTACCTGGAAGTAAAAGGATACGAAACCACCCTGTGCGTTAATGGTCAGGAAGCCTGGAATGCTTACGAAAAGGGAGGATACGGATTTTGTATTGTTGACGTAATGATGCCCGTTAAAGACGGATTTACCCTTGTTAAGGAGATCAGAGAGAAAGATAAAAACATTCCTGTTTTATTCCTCACGGCCAAATCGATGCAGGAAGATAAGCTTAAAGGATTTGAAGTTGGAGCCGACGATTACCTTACCAAGCCTTTCAGCATGGAAGAATTGCTGGTCAGGATTCAGGCTATTCTTCGCCGTGCACATGAAAGACGCGGTGGTGAAATTCAGAACAATGTCTTCAGAATTGGTGAATACATCTTTGATTTCAACAGGCAACTGCTCAAAATTAACGGTAAAGAACAAAAACTCACATCCAAAGAGGCGGCCCTGTTAAGATTGCTCGCGATGAACCTGAACGACGTGCTCGACAGAAGTTATGCACTGAAGGAAATCTGGAACGACGACAGCTATTTCAATGCCCGCAGCATGGACGTTTACATCACCAAGCTCAGAAAGTTTTTGAAAGAGGATAAAAATGTTGAACTGATCAATGTTCACGGTATCGGGTTCAAACTGGTTACCAATTCCTGATCAGATTTATACTTCTAATTTCAGCTTTTGGTTTTTTTCTTCTTAGGATTGGTTCGCTCGTCCCACTCCGACAATTCATCAACCATGGTTTCTTTGCATTGTTTGTTGCTCATGAGATGTGCTACCCGCGACAGCATGTGGGCCCCAACAGGTGCAGTCATAAAAATAAATACGATGATCAGTAATCCTTTCACGATGATCCAGAACTCCTGGAAATGAACCATGATCGCAACCACCATAAGCATTACCCCCAGCGAAGGCGCTTTAGTGGCGGCATGCATGCGCAGATAAACGTCGGAAAAGCGCAATGCGCCAATACCGGCAACCAGCATAAAGCCGGCACCCAAAATGAGTAATATGGCCGAAATCCATTCACTGATCATAATACCTGCGTTTTAAGTATTTTGAAATAGCAACCGTGCCAATGAAAACGATGAGTGCTATAAAAATGGTAATATCGAGGTAAACACGCTCGCCACTGAACAAAACCAGAGTAAGCACCACCCCAATTGAAAGGCTGGCGATAAGGTCGAGCGCAACAATCCTGTCGGGAAGAGAGGGCCCGATAATCAATCTGGCAAAGGCTAAAGCGATGGCAACAACCAGCACCCCAAATGCAATAATGGCAATATTTTCAAGCAAGCCTGCCCCCATCATGATCTTGTAATTTTTAAAATTCGGTTTTCAAGCTTTACTTTAATACGCTTCCTGGCCTCTTCCACATCATCAATATACATTTCATGGATGAAAATGTATTTTTTGTCATAGGAAACATCCATAGTCAAACTTCCCGGCGTCATGGAAATAAGATTTGAAAGAACAAGAATTTCCTGATCCGATTTGGCATCCAGTTCAACTTTAAGAATTCCCGGCCGGATTTTTGGCTTTGGTGATATGATTTCCCGGGCAATACCGATGTTGGCCTTCACCAGTTCGAAGATGTACCAAACCATAAACCACGTAAGCCGGCCAAATTTTATGAAATATTTTACTAAAACTTTCATGATTACCTCCCCAAAACAGTATTTATATAATCTTCCGGATTGATCAATTGTTCAGCCGTGCGGATTCCGATATCGATAAATGGCTCAGCAAAAATCCCCAGAACGATTGTGCCTGTTGCCAGCATCACCACGGGGAAAAGCATACTGAACGGAATTTCTTTTTTGGTTTCCTCCACATCTCCGGGTTGCTTTTTCCAAAAACCTTCATTCCAGATTTTAACCATTGAGAACAGGGTAAACAATCCTACCAGGATAGCTACTGCTGTAATGAGATAATTCTGATCTTCAAAACCGGCAATAACCAACAGGAGCTTTCCGGCAAATCCCGACAAGGGCGGCACCCCGGCCAATCCAAAAGCCGCTATCAGAAACAGCAATGCCAGGAACGGATAAGTTTTATAAAGCCCGCCTATGGTTTTCAGCTCATACGTTCCCTTGATTCTTGCCATAATCCCCGAAATGAGAAATGTATTTGTTTTTGCAATGATGTTGTGCACCATGTAAAAAATAGCGCCGGCAATTCCCAGCACGGTAAACAACCCAAGCCCCATCACCATATAGCCAATCTGGCTGATGATGTGGAAGGAGAGAATTTTTCGCATATCGAACTGCGATGCCGCTGTGAGCACCCCAACCACCATGGTAAGCCCGCCGATGACGAGGAGCAGCGGATGCCAAAAATTTTGGTTCTGAACGAAAAACAAGGTGAAAAAACGGATCATGGCGTAAATTCCAACCTTTGTGAGCAGTCCTGAAAACAATGCGGTGATGGCAATGGGAGGTGTATGATAAGAAGCGGGCAGCCAAAAGAAAAATGGAAAAACCGCCGCTTTAATGCTGAATGCGACAAAAAACAGCATCGCAGAACTATTCAGCAAAAATGATTCATCCGATTCTCCGATCTTTACAGCAAGGTCAGCCATGTTCAGGGTTCCAGCTTTTCCATAAAGCAGCCCGATTCCGGCAAGGAACATCATGGAGGAGATCAGATTCATACTGACATATTTAATCGCACCATCCATCTGTTTGCGGGTACCGCCCATGGTAAGGAGCACAAACGAAGCCAGGATCATCACCTCAAACCAAACGTAAAGATTAAATACATCTCCCGTAAGGAAAGCGCCGTTCACACCCATAAGCAGGGCATTCACCAGCGGATAAAAAGTGAAACGCTGCCTGAACCTGTCGATGGTGGAAATGGAATAGATAGACACAACCAATCCGATGATGCCTGACATAATCAGCATGATCGCGCTGAAAAGGTCGGCCACGAAAGTAATTCCAAAAGGCGCCGGCCAGTTTCCCAGTTGTACCACCTGGATACCTTCGGTGTCAACTGTCCTGAAAATAACAATTGCAACAATGAGCTGAAGGGCAATACCGGCAATCCCAAATATCTGTTGCACCCCTTTTGATCCACGGGTAAACATAGCCAGCACGATGGTGCCAAGTGGAATTAAAACCGGTAGCAAAATCAGTATGTTCATTCCTCACCCTCCGTAACTTCATCAAGGTCTTCCGTCCCTGTAGTCTTGTAAAAACGATACATCAACGCCAGTGCAAACGCCGTTACACCAAAACCGATTACGATGGCAGTTAAAATTAATGCCTGTGGCAATGGATCGGAAACCTCAGCCGATGCGGCCGTTTGGCCCGCTTCGATGAAAGCAGGACTGGCCTTGGTTAATCCTCCCGAAACGAAAATGACCAGGTTGGTCGCATT
>JAGYLT010000185.1 GCA_018400545.1 Bacteroidales bacterium | reverse complement strand
AGAAAACTTTACCGCCAAAAGGCTAACCTGATGGCAAATGATATCGGACAGCATATTTTTTTATCTATTTTTGTCCAATAAGAAGAACCGACAATATGAAGCACTACTACACTAAAAAAACACCGATCATTCTTATCGCATTTCTTTTGTTATCAGGATTATTGATGGCGCAAAACCGGACGCCTACTTTTACCGAAGCCGAACGAAACTGGTCGGAATACGACCTGACCGGGTGGCGTTTCGGGATCAATATCGGGATGTATTTTGCCAGCAATTATTCAGCACAGTATTACAGCGGCGAGCCATTTAACGAAAATAACATCGATTATGTGCTGAATAACCAGTACTGGTATGAGGAAATCCAGCAGGAGCTCAACAGCAACAAAGTTTACAATACTTTCGACTACCCCCCGCCACAGGCTTTTCAAAGCAGTTGGGAAGCATGGAAAAACCAGTATAATGTGCAGAATGGCGACAAAACCTGGTGGATTTATTACCCCATCGAGATGAAATATGATGCCACTGTTTCGCCCGGCTTTTATGCCAAATACAATTTCAACAACACCACCGGGGTGTTCATCCAGACCAACTACGTGGAATTGAAAACCAGCGGGGCTTTTCAACTTGTGATCGACACGGTTACTTTTACCAGCGAGCCCGGATTCAGAACCGGCTTTCTGCGTGGCAAAGAACGCCGCAGCACCATCGATGTGGGTATCAGTAAATTTTACCGGACGGGGCAATACACCAGCATTTTCATCGAAACAGGCCTGCATATGAACAGCACCAAAGTGCTGGAAAACCGTATAAAAATTGGCAATCGTGAATATACGATCATTAACCGGTATGGAAGTGGCGGCTATGTTCCCAATTCAAACAGCTACGAATATGATGTGTACCAGGGCGGAATCGGGTTTGGCGTCTTTTTGAACGGCGGCCTTAAATTCATCCTGAATGAAGCAGTATCATTCGATCCCGGGGTTTCGATTTATTATAAAAACCTGGACATGGAAGGATACAAGGAATTCAAACCTGACATCTACGCTTACGTCCGTATTATTTTCGACCTCTTTTAAACCGGCAACCCATGATTACCCTACCTGAAACCATCGACCTGCTTAAGAAATATGCCAGGCCATACAGCAAGGCCTACAATATTCTTATTGCACATTCCACATCCGTAAAAAATCTGGCTTTGCGGATTGCTGAAAAAAATCCGCAGCTAAACGCCAACATCAGTTTACTTGAAGCAGCGGCTATGCTGCACGACATCGGCATCATAAAAACCCATGCTCCGGACATCGGGTGCACCGGTGAATATCCCTATATCTGCCACGGATATCTCGGTCGGGAAATACTGGAAAATGAAGGCCTGCATGAGATTGCGCCGTTTTGTGAACGGCATACCGGAACCGGGATCAAAAAAGAAGAGATCATCCAACGAAACCTGCCCCTGCCCCACCGCGATATGATGCCATTGACGGTGGAAGAAGAAATCCTTTGCTATGCGGATAAATTCTTTTCCAAATCGGGGAAAAGCCTGACCCGGCCAAAAAAGATCAAAAAGATTTACAGGAGCATCTCAAAATACGGGGAAGAAAAGGCCCGGCGGTTTGATGACTTTATCGGGAAGTTTGGGATGTATTATGTTTATGCGGATAATGGTGATTAGATTAACTCCAGGTTTATAAAGGATTCAGTTCGTTTGCATAATGAATTGCCGTGAATCCTCACTCCCACAGCAAGTGCGGGATTTAAACTGCGCTTCAACCCCGCAAAAAAAATGCGGGATCTGCACTTCGTTCCAACTTGAAAACTTACGAAATCTTTATGGGGCCGGTCGATGCTTCGGGTTTTTATCCTTGATTTGACAATTTTGTGGGCTTGTTATTCGAGTGTATTATAATCTGTTATAGAAGGGTTGTTTCGTATCTTGTCAGTCGCAGGATTTGGAAATTAATGCGGGTGGATTCAACATGCTTAACATCTCAAAAATTTGCAGCTATTTAGTCTCCGCAAGAAAACTCACAAATACGATTTTCAACAGTTTGTTTACCCCAACCCTAAAGGGTGCAAACCGTTGAAAATCAGAACACCCTTTAGGGTTGGGGTAAATTCTGATTTTCAACATTAATAGTTTTCTTGCTGGCACTATTTACAAAAGTTACGCATTTTAAAATTTGAAAACAGCAAATTCATTCATGAATATGGCACGAAACTTTTAGTAATTTTACCGCGATCCAATTTCAGAGTTATGCAACATACAAAAGGAAAAAATCTTGGAATTTTATTGATTGCACTGATAATGTTATCGGGGTGTGCTGTGAAGAAGATGGTGAAACAGGCCGAACAATACGAAGCAGCGGGCATGTTTAAGGAAGCGTCAGAGATGTATTACCAGGCCGCGCAAAAAAAACCAAAAAAGGCCGAATACAAAATCGACCTGAAACGTACCGGACAGTTGTATTATGAAGAACTGGCATCTGAGGCAAAAAACAGTTTTAGCCGGGGGGATTACAAATCAACGGTTTACAATTTCATGGAGGCTGAAGATTTGATCAATAAAGTGGAACGCACCGGGGTATCCATCAAAGCCGATCCGGCAATGCGGCGCTATTTCAACGATGCCAAAGACCGGTACCTGGAAAATCGCTACGAAGCAGGACTGCGGCAGATTTCCGACCAGGAATTCGACGAGGCTAAAACCATTTTCAGGGAAATCTACGACATCGATCCGGATTACAAAGACACCCGAACCTACCTGAATCAGGCCACTTTCGAACCCATTTACCGCGAAGGATCACAACTTTATACCGAAGGCCGTTTTATGGATGCATGGTACAAATGGGATGAAATTTATGCGCAGGAGAAAAGCTACAAGGATGTGAAAGACCGCATGGACCAGGCCCTGAACGAGCGTTACAAGGAAGGAACCGTATTTTTGATGAACGAAGAATTTGCAAACGCAGAACGTGCGCTGGGAGACGTTTATACCGTGAACCCCAATTTCAGGGATGTGAAGGTGCAGTACATCGAAGCCCGCAATGAACCGATTTACAGGCAGGCAAAAGCCAATGTGGAAAAGGGAAAATGCCGGACTGCCTACTTCGATTTTGAAACCATCCTGGATGATGCCGGGACTTACAAAGACACCAAAAAACTGAAGGATGAAGCCCTGAAATGCGCCGAATATCCGATTGCCGTGTACTCCCGCCCTGTGAAACACCATGCTGCCGAAGCCGTTGAATTTGAAAATGCCGCGATTAAAAACCTGCTTGACAGGAACAATATTTTCCTTAAGGTTTTTGACCTGACCTCCATAAACAGCAAAATTGAGCGGCATCTCCTGAATGGCCGCGGAGATATTGACGAGGCATCCCTGAACAGCCTGCGTAAGGAAGACAACATCAAAGCCGTGCTGATGCTCGAATACAAAGATTATGTTAAGAAAGCAGGCAATCTGGAAAAAGACAAGAAAACCGGATTCAGGCGGGAGGTCATGAAAACCAACGATGGAGAAACTAAAGTGTATGACAGGCAAACCACATACTTTGAATACTCCAGGGAAAACCGGGTGGCACTGACGGTGAATTACAAACTGATATCCACCGAAACGGGAGAAATATTGCTTTCGGACAGCTACGAAGAATCCGAGCAGGACGAAATTAAATACGCCACCTTCAGCGGTGATAAAAAACAATTGTATCCGGCAAAAAGTGTGGGCGGTTCCTGGGTTCTCGACGACAGGGGCTATCGCAGTCTGCAGTCGCTGCTTGGGGCAAGAACCGAGATTAAAAGTGTTGAAAGCCTTAAACGTAAACTATTCAACGAGCTGGCCGGCGAAATTGCCAGGGACGTCAATAATTTCAATCCTGAAAAGTAATATGAGAAGCAAAAAATTTCAGATATTTTATTTAATCCTGATTTTCCTGGTTTCGTGCTCATCATCCAAAAACCTGAGCTATGAGGAACTGATGGAAGGTGCTCCCGCATGGGCCCGGCAAACGCCGAATGATCGCGGATACTACCACGGCGTGGGGATGGCCACCAAAGCCGGCACCCCGGACGACTACCGCGAGGTAGCCCGCCAGAATGCCCTCTCCGAACTGGCCTCGGGCATCTCGGTAAACATCTCCTCCACCTCGGTTTTGAACCAGTATGAATTCAATAACGAATACAGCGAGTATTACCGCGACAACATCCAGCTCAGCACCGAGCAGTACCTGGAGGGTTACGAGCTGGTGGAAAACTGGGAAAACCAGCGACAGTACTGGGTGTATTACAGGCTCTCGAAAAGCAAGTTTGATCAAATCAAACAAGACCGCATCAACAGGGCGGTGGCGTCCTCAAAATCAGATTTTTTGAAAGCCCGTGAATTCACATCTTCGGGCAATGCCCCCGAGGCCATGCGTTTTTATGTGAAATCACTGGAAGACATCAAGGATTTTTTGGGCGAAGACCTGAAAACCGACATTGACGGCCGGGAACAGGGATACTCGAGTTTGCTGTTTTCGGAGATGGTTACCGAACTGCAAACCATCAGGATCGCATTTCAAAAAGACAAACTGGTTTATACCCGCGGTGCCGGCACGGATGCAGAAAACCTTATGATGACAGTTGTGGATAAAAAGGATACCCCGGTTCAAAATGCACCGGTGGATATCCGGTTTTCATTTTCTCCGGGAAAGGTAAAGCAGGAAACTTCCAATGCAAACGGGCAGGTGCGGGTAAAGATACCGGAGTTTGATTCCCGGAAGCGCGAGGAATTTATTTCGGCCAGCATAAACATCGATAAGCTGGTAAAGGAAAGCACCGACGACCACATGATCCGCCGGATGCTCGAAGGCCTGAACATTTCGGAGTATGTGCTGCCCATCGAAATTATTTCACCCAAATTTTATCTCGACATCAGCGAAGAAAATCTGGGAAATGAGCTCAAAAGCAGCATTGTGGAAAGGGAATTCAGAAACCTGCTGGAACGCGACGGACTCATTTTAACAAACAGCGCTGAGCAGGCCAACTTTATCATCCGGTCCCAAACCACAACACAACAGGGCACAGAATCCAGGGGAAAATTCACTGCCATTTTAAATGGAAGTTTGAAGCTGGAAAATGCAAACGGCCAGGTACACTGGTCGGAGGAAGCCGGAAATATCACCGGATTGGGCAACAGCTTTCAGGCTGCCGGAGATGATGCCTATAAATCGCTGCAAAGCAAGATCAGGATCAACATTTACCCGTCGATGTATAAAGCGGTTTTTGGGGAGGGAAGGTAAGTTTTTAATTTGGCTCTTATATAAATAATTGTGTTTGTTA
>JAGYLT010000184.1 GCA_018400545.1 Bacteroidales bacterium | reverse complement strand
GTTGATTTCACCGATTTTATCGGCCGGGTAATCTTCATTGGGCTTCAGCGAAAGCGCCTCCGAAAAAGCTGCTTTGGCCTTTTCGGGATCGTTCATCTCAAGATAGCGGTTCCCGTTGTCGAGCAGTTTGTTGTATTCTTCGCTCAGGTTTTCCGTTTGCCGGATTTTGGTATGCAATTCCAGGATGCGGTCGGCAACATGTTCATTTGCGGGATCTATGCGGTTGGCATCCTTGTATGCTTCAAGGGCTTCATTCATTTTTCCTTCATCGTAAAGCCGGTCGGCTTTATCCACTAACTGTCCGAATTGCCCCTGAATTCGTTCATCGATACCCAGCATTTTATTGATTTCGTTGATCCTGGAAACAGGATGATTTTCACCGGGCCTGATTTCCAGCGCTTCCTGAAAAGCCTCTTTCGCTTCGGCATACTTTTTTTCGAAATACAGCTTTTCGGCCTGGTTAAGGGCAGTGTTGTATTGTTCTTTGGTGCCGGTTTCCTGGGCACCGGCAAACACCGGGGTTATAAACAGAAGGAGCAGGATGAGATATTGGTAAAATTTAGCCCTGGAAAGCATATCGTTACACTACTTGATGAATTGTGAAATTTCCTTTACGCACTAACGTATCTACTAACATGCAGATTGCTTTTTTATTGTCGTTTTATTTGGCCATCCACAATGGTGAGTTTGCGGTCGGCCATATTGGCGAGTGTGTTGTTGTGGGTAACGATGATGAAGGTTTGGTTCAGTTGTTTGCGCAAATCAAAAAACAGGCTATGCAGTTCGGTGGCTGATTTGGAATCGAGGTTTCCCGAGGGTTCGTCGGCGAGCACCACCGAAGGATCATTGATCAGTGCGCGGGCCACTGCCAACCGCTGTTGTTCACCCCCCGAAAGCTGGGCTGGTTTGTGTTCCTTCCTGTCGGTTAAATTCAGCAGCTCCAGCAAATCCATTGCCTTTTTTTCGGCCTTTGCCCGGGATGTTTTTCTGATAAATGCCGGGATGCAAATGTTTTCGATGGCCGTAAATTCCGGGAGCAGATGATGGAACTGAAAAACGAAACCAATTTCGCGGTTCCTGAAATCGGAAAGCTTTTTTTCGGAAAGCCGGTTTACTTCTACGTCATCAAAAACGATACGGCCATGGTCGGCCCGGTCGAGCGTTCCCAGAATATGGAGCAGGGTTGACTTACCGGCTCCCGAAGCCCCGACTATGGAAACCACCTCGCCCTTTGCAATTTCCAGGTCGATGCCCCGCAATACGTGGAGGTCGCCGTATGATTTGTGAATATGTTCAGCTTTGATCATGCCTTTGAAAATTAGGCGCAAAGGTAAGTTGAATTGTTTTGTTTTTTAAAGGCATATATTTTTATCAGCCATTTCCCCTGAACACCGAAATGTAATCGAGGTAATACAGCAGTTTTATGGAAAGCTGGTTCAACTGTTCGCCCCGCATGGTTTGGTTGATGTTATCCAGAAAATTATCCACAATCACATCCTCATCCTGCACGATAGAATTCTTCCAAACCACACTCAGGTTACTGCCCGGCGCAAACTCCCAGTTGAACACCAGATCGATATTGAAGGTGTTAAAATTAAAATCGTTGTTTTCGGTGTAATAATCGTTATCATCCAGCCGGCCTTCCTGGTTCAGGGTATAATATTCGCTGTAAGTACCTTTAAACCAGTAGTGTCGCATCCAAAGGCTCAGCGAAAGGTTGTTTCTGAACATATACCTGCCCGACAGCGAATTTTCGTAGGTTTCCGTTATGCGGTTTCCGTAAATGATATCCGCTGTAGAATCCACCTGTGTAACATATCCCTTGAAATTATCCACATAGCTCAGGCTGGCACGGTAATCAAAAAACAGCTTGTCGCTCAATCGCATACGCGGGCTCAAAACAAATGTCCTTCCGTAATATCCGTCCCAGTCGAAACCCATCCAGATACTCCCATCGATTGCAAAGGTTCTTCTGTAATCCGTTGAAAAACCAATGGTTCCGTTTGCGTATCCCGATCTGATGATAAAACGTCCATCTTCCCTGGGATCGTAATAATCATAGCGGTCAAACATTGAGTAGTTGGCATGGAACCAGGTGCTGGTGTAGTTCATGTAGGTAGCCCCGGCACCAATTCGTAAATTGGTGTTTATGTTTTTTCGTGTCGTGAAATCGGTTTCCCGGTGAAATCGCAAATGGCTGTTGAAACTGCGAATTCTCCAGAATGGATCGAAAATGTAATAGTTGAGGTTTATGCCGTTTCTTGCAAAATTATTTCGGGTTGTCAGCCCCAGGTCATTATCATCATACGTCTCATTTTTTACAGACCGGTATGTGGTAAACTGAAAATTACCGCTCACTTTCCCGGCCGAAATATAATATTTGTATCCACGCTCAGCGTCTGTTTTGCCTGCTGATTCATTGTATCCAAAAACCTGGCTCACTGCTCCGGAGGCATTTAACCGATATGTGTTCTCTTGGTTGAGGAGGTTAATGCCTGCCCCGGTAACGTTTGCGTCGCCATAAGATTTTGCCCTGATCACACTTGTGTTGATGAGGTAGGCCGATGAGTTGTTTTTCAGGGCCTGGTCCAAAACTGTGATGTTGTAGTTGGTGAATGGATCGGTAAGGATGGTTCTGACGTTGCTGTTTTCATCCTCAACCTCAGCATAGGTGTTGTTGGTGATGGCATTTAAAAAACCGATGGCCAGCCCATTTTTACCCCTGCCTGAAATCTTGGTGGCATTCAGCAGCTTTGCCTGTGAAGGATTTTCAAGGATGATTTCTGTGGAGTCGATCATATCGGAAACATCGTAAAACTCTGCCGGCGTGCCTCCGATGCGCCGCGAATAAAACAAGCCCCCTTTTCTGAAAAGATCGACAGCTTCTTTAAAAAACGGCCTGTTTTCCGAATAGACCACTTCAAAAGCACTGAGGTTCTTCACTTTATCATCTGATCGTACCTGGCTGAAATCCGGGAATAGGGTCATGTCCAGCGTATAACTTTCGTTGATGCCATATTTGATGTCGGCACCCCCGCCAAAAGAATACGAGTATTGGGCATTAACATCCTCAATGGTTTGGTCGTGCTGGCCGGCCAGTGAAAAGTAGGGCGTTAGCGAAAGCCTCACCGGTGGATCTATGTCTTTTAGTCCGTCAAGGGTGGCCCAATAAATCAGTTGGTTGGGTACGCCCCTTGCACCAAGGGCCCACATCGCGTTTTCCCGGTTTCGGCGAATGTAGCGATCCACCTGCAATCCCCACTTTTGTATCTCCTGCTTTGGAAACCGAATGGCTGAATAGGGGATTTTCATCTCCACCGACCAGCCGTCTTCGAGGATTCTCACTTTGCTTTGCCACACGGCATCGTAGGTATGGTCGCCAATGGTTCGGTCCATTTGTACGCCGGAAGCATAAACCCTGAAGATGTAGGCGTCTAAGTGGTTATAGTAGGTGTCGAACTGCACCCCGAACCAGTCGGCATTCAGGCCGCCGTCATCGCGGTTTCCAAGCTGGGTCAGTATGCTGTCAGGATGCGAATCCAGCAGCTTTGCCCCAACATAAATGGCCTGATCATCATAAACAATGTAAACCAGGGATTGCTGCGTTGCCGGTCGTCCGAAAACAGGGTCATACTGTTTGAATCCGGAAATCAGATTTGCGTTCTTCCAGCCTTCGTCATCAATAAATCCATCAATTACAGGCGGGGTTTCAGTGCGCACAGCATGGATAACCTGATTGGGATTTTTAGATCGTGCAAACACAGACAGGATGGAGAAAACCGTAAAAATTGTTAAAAACAAGACCTTATTCATTCCGTTCGAGTGCGCTATAGTTTGCTCAGACAACGATGCCTGGCTTTAAAGGTTTAATAAATATCGAAAAACAGTTGGTTTTAGTGTACGGCACTATCATTTTTACAAGCATGAAAATTATAATTTTGCCGCGCTTTCAAAGAAAAAGGGTTTTTTTTCAGCATCAGGCCAGCACAGCCTGACAAATTCAAACAATCTTTAATTCGGAAATAGTCGAAATTAAAATACTCCATTAACATGAATCTTCACGAATATCAGGGTAAATCAATTTTAAAAGGTTTTGGCGTGGCGGTGCCTGAAGGAATTGTTGCTGATTCTCCCGAATCTGCCGTTGAAGCCGCAAAAGCAGTTCAAAAACAAACCGGATCGGGTTTATGGGTGGTGAAAGCCCAGATCCATGCCGGTGGCCGCGGCAAGGGTGGTGGTGTGAAGCTGGCAAAGTCGCTGGATGAGGTGAAAAGCCTCGCCGACCAGATCATCGGGATGCACCTGGTAACACCGCAAACATCAGCCGAAGGTAAACTTGTGCGTAAAGTTTTGATTCAGCAGGATATTTATTACCCGGGTGAAGCTGAAATTCAGGAATATTACATGAGCGTTTTGCTCAACCGGAAAACCGGTCGGAACATGATTATGTATTCGCCGCGTGGTGGCATGGACATCGAAAAGGTGGCCGAAGAAACCCCCGACCAGATTTTTACCGAAGAGGTGGATCCCAAAGTGGGCTTGCAGGGATTCCAGGCAAGACGTATTGCGTTTAACCTTGGCCTGACTGGAAAGTCGTTCAAAAATATGGTGAAGTTTGCCTCTGCACTCTACAAAGCATACATGGGCAGCGATGCTTCACTTTTCGAAATTAATCCGGTTGTCCGCACATCCGACGAGGGCATTTATGCCGTAGATGCAAAAGTTTCCATCGATAATAATTCGCTGTTCAGACATGCTGATATTGCGCAAATGCGCGACCTCACCGAAGAAGATCCCATCGAGGTTGAAGCCAGCCGTTACGACCTGAATTACGTAAAACTGGACGGAAACGTAGGATGCATGGTAAATGGTGCCGGCCTGGCCATGGCTACCATGGATATGATTAAAATGTCGGGCGGCGACCCGGCTAACTTCCTGGATGTGGGTGGTACCGCAAATGCAAAACGTGTAGAAGAAGCGTTCAGGATTATTTTAAAAGATTCGAATGTGGAAGCCATCCTGGTGAATATTTTTGGTGGTATTGTGCGTTGCGATCGCGTGGCACAGGGAATTGTGGATGCTTATAAAAATATTGGTGATATCAAGGTTCCGATCATCGTTCGTTTGCAGGGCACAAATGCCGAAGAAGGGAAACAACTCATCGATGAGTCAGGACTGAAGGTGCACTCTGCCATTGCGCTTGAAGATGCAGCCAAGCTTGTGAACGAGGTGGTGAAATAATAGCTGACTTTAAATAGTCCTTGCAAGAAAACACACAATATCAATTTTCAACGGTTTGATTACCCCTACCCCAACTTGGACAAGCCAAAACCAAA
>JAGYLT010000183.1 GCA_018400545.1 Bacteroidales bacterium | reverse complement strand
GAAGTGCTGCAGGTTGATGAGCTCCTCAGAATTTGCAGTTGTTTTTCGGAAAACCATTTGTCCGGTTTGATTAAAAATCTGCACCATACTTCCCTGTGTGGTGAGTAAAGTCACAGCATCGCTTGCCGGATTTGGGAACATTCTGAAACCATCCTTATCCATCTCCACTATCGAAGTAAGCAAAGGATTACGATCGGTCATGTATTCGGGATAAAGATAGAAATTTAGTGTTTTCACACCATCATCCACAACCGTCAAACTTGACACTACCGCTTGCTGATATCCGGTTGCATTGCAGGAAACAGCATAAGTACCTCCCGGCAAACTAAGCGAATAATGGCTACCAAAAGGAGTTTGATAAGTTACTGCACCATACTCAGCATTTAATGCCGAAACCCATGCACCGGAAATCGACTGGTTAGTGACGGCATCGCGCACAAACCCCTGAATTTTCCCGATGAAACCGCCAACCTTAACCATTACAGGGCTGCAATGGCCAGATTCACCTTCGGGATAATCAGCAGTAACTGCATACCAGTAGCTTCCCTCCGGGCATTCCATATCCATCATCCAGTTATCGGGAACCATAGAAGCAAGCAGTTCGCCATCGCGATAAACGTTGTAGCCCAGCATATCATATCTCCCGGCAGGCGCATCCCACGAAAGCATAACATTGTTGCCCTGAACTTCGGCACTTAGGTTTTCAGGCTCAGGTAGCGTCACCGGCTCTCCGATAAAAACTGTATAATCTTCTGTTTCTCCATACGACCAATCTTCGCAGGGATCAACCGCTGTATTCATCCACCTGGCTCTGACACGTAATCGCTTCTGGCCTTCAGGCACATCTGCGGGAATGGTAATTTCGGTGGTGTAGGGCTGATCGGCGCTGGCAAGGTTAAAATCATTCAGCAAAAGCTCATCAGCATCAAATTCTTTGTTATCGTTGAAATCAATCCAGAGGCAAACATTCTGATTGGAATATCCTGTTTGGAGTGTTACGGTATAAGTTTGCCCTGGATCAAGCTGAGTACTCATGTCCAGAAAATCGCCATACCCATCAATGCCGTTATCGATGCTGCAGCCGTTGTCCATATTACTGATATCGCCAAGCATAAAGCCTGTAAGGCCATCGCCCCAGCTACAATTTGCTTCACCATAGCAATAATCCGGAAACAACAAACCAAAAGTGGCCATGCCTTCAAAACCATAATCAGCAGAAAAATCAATTGCCAGATCAGCGATATAGCCGCCGGGGATAGAGCTGGCAGCGGTAACCGTAAAAGCTGCGGTGGCATTTTGGTTGCCCGAAATATCTCCAAATGACTGAGGGTCGGTTGTATTCACAACAACGTAACTATCGAGGCTTTGAAGTGTTCCGGCAACATTAAAAGCATCGGCGGCGCCGTTATTTGCAATGGTTACTACGAGAGATGCCGTTTCGCCCGGATCGAGAATACCATTGTTGTTGCCATTGCTATCATCTATTACAAATGAATCATATTCGAGCAATGCCGAATAGGCGATTATGGTAAAGGTGCTTTCCCATGTATCTTCTGCAACAGCAGTAACCTCAAAAGTAATGGGATGCCCCTGGGGTACATCGCCGGCTATATCAAAAACAAAAGCATCGCTGATGGTAGCAGTTGCCCCTGCTGCTATTGTGCCAAAATTGGCAAAATCATCGGTGATCGTCACATACTGGTTGTTGGTGGCAATGGTAACCTGCACGTTATTAGAATTTTGTACGCCAACATTTTTCACGGTAAAATCGAGAAGCACACTGCCGTCAAAATATTCGAGAATCCCATTGTTATTTCCATTGATATCGTTGATTTCATGGTCATGATAAATCACGTAAGGTCCCGTTGGCGGGATACACTGAATGGTTTCATACACTGTTCCGCCGTTAAATCCTGAAATAACAATCTGCACATCGCCCGGCAGGAATTCATTGGGGATGGATACATATCCGGCACTATTGGTATGCGCTGCAATGGTTTCGCCGTTTTGCGAAATTGCCACAAGTGCATCCTGCACCGGAACACCGGATTTGTAAACTGTTGTTTCGAACGGCGTTCCCACGAGCATTACATTGTTGGAGTAAGTAAGCACTTCGGGTTGAGCTGTACGTATTTGCATTGAGGGATCGCCAAAAAGTATCCATGTATTGGCTGTTTCGAGATCGCCGGGCGATTCTGTAATCATCAGCACCAACCCGTTGAATACGATTGAGCCAATGGTAGTGCGCCCTTCGGTTGTATTGATTCCATTCTGTCCGGGATACAGGTCATAATTGTAGCCTCCGATAATCAGGTCGTTAAAATAATCCTGGCCACGCATGGGCGGATCCCAGGGTTGATTGATCGTGGACATTAAGGCAGCCACTGCACCGCCACCCTGATGGTTCATCCAGGCCTCGGCAAAACAAGTGGTAGAATGATATGCCCCATTCACACAGGCTACCGAAAAGATGAATGGCAACATATCGCCATTGGTGAGTTGAGAAATGTGGTTGTTGTTGAAACCCGAACTTCCCCAGGAGGTAGATGAGCCGTGCCCGGTGTAGTTGATAATTCCGGTTCCGGTTTCAAGCGCCTCCAACACCATGTTTGAATTGGCGCTTGGATCGTAAATGGGATTATGGCCGGTGTAGGTAAAAGTGCTCAGCTTATTATCATAGATATTCTGAATATGGTCGTCATCGTATTCGCCGTCATCGCCTGAGCCCTGGTTGCTGGCAATACCTGTTGCTGTCTGATACCAGCTACCCGACAAATCAGGCTCCTTTTCGTACTTTATAATTTTCTGAACCTGTGTGGTAATGTTCGCTGCCGAATTTCCGGCAAGCCTTCCCACAGAAATATCAAAATAATTGTCGTTGCCAACTACACAGCCGGTTTTCGGGTCCTGAGGTGTTCCGCCACTGTTGGCACATTTTATATCAGCCCAATCGCCAATCATTAAAACGTAAAGGATATTATTGTTGGCATCGTACATGGTTTGCACCATTTCATCCACATTGGTTCCAACTG
Organism: Bacteroidales bacterium; assembly: GCA_018400545.1. The sequence goes on along the minus strand of JAGYLT010000183.1, from coordinate 2,334 downwards.
CAACAACTTCTTTATGCACAACAAAACCTTTTTCTCTTTTCCAGTCGATATAGGGTTGAATAGCCCCCTCATCACGCGGAGTGGTAAAAATCAATATTTCACCATGATCAGCAATAGTCAGGTTTTCGGGAGCCTCGTAGTTAATAAAAGCACTCTCGTAAATTCCTATCATTTCGCGCAAAGGAACCTCCATAGGATTGAGCAGCGGATTATGCGGAGGGTTATTGTTTTCCACCAGTTGAATTGTCATTGTGTGATAAACACGCAATACATTTTGTGCGGCGTTGTATCTGATTGGATAGGCCGTGACGGTGGTTCCACGAATATCTTTAATGATAAACGGATCTACCATTTCCATTGCCTCATCGGGAAAAAACCTGTCAACAATAGATTCGGGATGAACACGGTAGGGAATTTCATCAGGGTTCTGGTTGCGGTAAATCACTCCGCGCGATGGAAGCAGTGGGTGATCGAGTGCGTACTCAACATAGTCGCCGCCGAGAAACTTAATATCATAATCCTTGTCGGGTTTTAACCGGAGAGCCGTTGTGATAAAAGGCAATTCGGCCCAGCCCTCTTTTTGGGTTACCAATTTCAAATCACTTTTAATGACCTGGTAGGTGGCTCCATCACGGGTGTTTGTTTCCAACCCGATTTGATCCATTGTAAATTCAATCTGGATTGCGTTACCCGAAGGTTCGCTGTAATCAACCTGATATCCCTGTGCAAACGCGCATAGGAACAGTGAGAGTGAGAGGAAAGTAGAAATGAATTTTTTCATAATTTAATGCATTAAATTTTAAATTGTTAGCAAGGCGAAAAATACACATAATGCCTTAAATAATTTTAACAGCCCCTTAATTTATAAAGAGTATAAATAACTCTTGAAAACTAAACCCGGGGGAATCAATTAATAAAAGAATCAAAATATCCCCACAACGGTTACCTGCAAGCGTCAAGAAAAGTTAGCCCCGTTTTAAATGGAACCACATGCCGCCACTTCAATTGAAATATCTTTGCAAGGTTTTTAAATAGGCCGGGGGTTAAAATTGAAGTTATTCAAATCCGAAATCTGTTGTGAAGAACGCCGAACTTTCAGGCTGCACCTCTCCTACTCTATCATCGAGGGATTTATTCTGGGCGTGCTGGCACTCAACGAATTTGTGTTCATAAAAAGTTTGCTGGGATCAAACTACCAGTTGAGTATTCTATTCCAGTTTAGCATGCTGGTATTTTTACTGCTGGTATTTGCCAACGAATTTTTGAAACGGATAAAAAAAAGACGCCGGTTTTTGCTTTGGGTTGGACTATTTACAAGGTTGCCTTTGCTGCTGCTTGTTTTTTTTCCGCGCGATCCGGCAGCTTATCAAGGCGACAGCATTTATCATTACATCTTTCTCGCTCTGTTTTTAAATTATTACCTGGCAGCCATCGTCGTCAATCCTACCATCAACCTGCTTTTAAAAACCAACTACAGCCACAAGAATTTCGGGACATTTTACAGCTATTCGCAATCGGCCAATAAAATTGTGGTGATGATTGTCACCTTTTTGTATGGCCTGCTACTCGATTTCGACAATTATGCTTTTACCGGCGTATTTCCATTCGTGGCGCTGCTTGGCGTTACCTCCATTTACCTGCTTTCGCAGATAAGTTATACACCACCCAAAGTTGTAGATATTAAAAAAACATTTCTGCAATCGGTCGCAAAATCAGTAAAAAACATGATGGAAGTGCTGACCAAAAACAGAGCCTATTTTCATTTCGAGATGGGGTTCATGCTTTATGGTTTTGCATTTATGACAACCTATCCGGTGATTACAATTTACTTTTACGATGCCCTCGACCTTAACTACTCCAGTGTTGCCTTTTACAGAAATTCATATAATATTCTTGCTGTAATGATGCTGCCGGTTTTTGGTCGTTTACTCGGGAAATCAGATCCCCGCAAGTTTTCCATACTTACTTATGCTTCTCTGGCTGCTTATCTTTTCTTTCTTGTGCTTACCGGTTATCTGCCTTTTTACGCCAATATTGCCGGTATCAAGCTTTACTACACATTAATTTTCTATATCATTTTTCATGGGATTTTTGCAGCCACTATGGTTTTACTCTGGAATATTGGCTCAGCTTATTTCGGGCGCGATGAAGAGGCGGATCTCTACCAGTCGATACACCTTTTTCTCACCGGCGCCAGAGCGATATTTGCCCCCCTCACAGGTATAATTATTTATCAGCAGTTTGGGTTTAACACGGCTTTCGGTGTGGGTATCATAACATTGTTGATCGCCATGGTTTACATGTTTTATTCCTATCGGAAACATCAAAAATAAA
>JAGYLT010000182.1 GCA_018400545.1 Bacteroidales bacterium | reverse complement strand
CCTGTATTTTGAAAAATATTTTTTATCCCGCTTTGGATGGCTTTATCCGAAATTTCAAATTGAGAACGGTTTAAAACATGCAGTGCCCCGAGCACGGTAGCGAGATTTTTCTTTTGGTAAGTTCCTTTTAAGGGGAAGTCGATTTCAAAAAGGGCATCTTCATTCCGAACAACATGGAGCATCCTTTCAGGTTCCTTTTCCGTTAGTTTCCAGTTTTGATCGGCAAAAGTGAGTGGAGATTTCATTTCGGAAGCTTTGTTTTCAAAAACATCTTCAGACTCCTCTTGTGTTTCACCAATTACTACCGGAACATTTGGCTTGATAATCCCTGCTTTTTCGGCGGCAATCTCCGGCAGGCTATTTCCCAAAAAACGCATGTGGTCGAAACCGATATTGGTAATTACCGAAACTTCAGGTTTAATCACATTGGTGGAATCCAGCCTGCCTCCCAACCCCACTTCAATTATAGCTACATCCACCATTTCCTCAGCAAAATACTGGAATGCCATGCCCACGGTCATTTCAAAAAATGAGAGATCGATGGCTTCAAGATCAGCCCTCCATTTTGCAATAAAATCTACCACCCACAATTCAGATATCATTTCACCATTAATCCTGATGCGCTCCCTGAAATCGATAAAATGCGGGGAGGTATAAAGCCCGGTTTTGTAGCCTGCTTCCTGCATTACCGAAGCCAGCATATTAGAAACAGAACCTTTTCCGTTGGTTCCTGCCACATGTATTGTTTTGAACTTTCGCTCCGGGTTGTCCAGCAACCTGCACATGAGAAGGGTATTTTTCAGATCAGCTTTGTAGGCGGCACTGCCAACCCGCTGATACATCGGCAAACGATTGAAAAGATAATGAAGCGTTTCGGAATAGTTCATAAGCCAGCGTTGATGAGAGCGGGCAAAATTAATCAATCGCAGGCAGGAAAAGTGAAATCCTTTTCTGATTCCATGTAAATCAAATACATTTCACCCGGGCGGATGATATTGAGGGTTTCGATAAACATTTCGGGCCAGTAAACTTTGTTACCCCCGATCTCCTTTATCACCTTAAGATTCTCGCCTACAACCGATTTCAATTGATCGGTTTGATGCGCACACGGACTGATTACCGGCAGAAATGACCAACCGGCAGGCAGCGACATTTCATTGTCCACCACACTATAGCCGGCTATGGTTAACGTATCCGGCTGAATGGTGTACACAATCATACCCTGCGACACATCCCAAAACTGGATGGTATTGATGCCCAAATCCGGTATGTAGATACCCTGCTGGTTCATGGCATAAGACAGGGATTCCAACATGGGGGCGAAAATTTCAGTTACATCCGAGAACACCGGTTGCACATATGTTGAGATTCCGCTCCATCCTTCACTAATCGGGATGTCCTGACTATAATAAGGCGGTTCGATGTGCAGCACATCATCAAGCACAAGCGTATCTGAAAAGAATTCATTTCCGGCAATTAGTGAAACATCATAAAACCCGGGTTCATAATAAACAGTTGCCGGATTTTGGACGTAAGCCGTATCACCATTTCCAAACCACCATTCCCAGTGGTCAGGAAATCCTGTTGTCTGATCAATAAATGCTATTTCCTCGCCGATCTTTCCCTCATAGGGGTTTAAGGAAAAACCGGCCTCCAGTGGCTCGATGATATGGATCAGATTTTCTTTGACTAAAGTATCCGAAAGCCAGTCGTTTGATGCCATCAATGTAACGCTGTAGCTCCCGGGATATGCGTATGATTTTACCGGGTTTTGGCCAGTCCCGACGGTTGCATCACCAAAATCCCATATCCAGGCATCCGGATTGCCGGTGCTTTTATCGGTAAAGTGAATCATTTCTCCGGGAATTGCATAAATCGTATCAACCGCAAAACCGGCCACAAGATGCGGGAGAACCTTAATGAACTCCGATTTTATTTCCACATCTGTACTGTCGTTACGCGATACCTGGAGGGTTACGGTAAAATCACTGGCGAATTTAAACCTGTGGGCAGGATTTTGCAGCGAGGAGGCAAAGCCATCACCAAATAGCCAAAACCAGCTTTCAGGATCACCTTTGGACACATCATTGAAATATACCTTTTCACCTTTGGTGATAACAGTTGTGTCAGCAACAAAATCCGCATCCAGCGTATCACGAACATGAATATAATTCTCCTTAACTATCGAATCGGCCTGAAGCGTATCCGAAATCACAAGGCTTACCGAATAAAAGCCTCCGTTTGTGTAAACATGGCCGGGGTGCTGCACGGCAGCATGATTTCCATCACCAAATTCCCAGTACCAGGTATCGGGATTTCCGCTTGAGAGGTCAGAGAATTGTACTTCATCACCCTGCCAAACGGACAAAGGCTGTGCAAAAAAATCCGCATCCAAAGGTTCCAGGATGGTGATCAGGTCTTCCATGAATAAAGAATCCTGAAAGAATTGGTTCCCTGACACCAGGTTCACCGAAAAATTCCCGGAATAGGTGTATGCTTTTGCAGGGTTTTGTTGATTGCTGACGGTGCCATCCCCAAAATCCCAGTGCCACCAATCGGGGTTACCCGTGCTGTTATCGATAAACTGGATTTCACCTCCAACTGTTGAAACTCCCTTGTCAACAGAAAAAGCGGTTGCCAGGGGCAGAATAATCTGAATGTAATTGGATTTGGTTACGATATCGCTGCCATTTTGATTTTGCACCAAAAGCGAAATCGAATACAATCCGGGGTCTTCAAAAAGGTGTTGGGGATTTCGTGCAAAACTCAGTGTATTATCTCCAAATGACCACATCCAGCTATTTGGATCTCCAAGTGAAAGATCATAAAATTGTATGGATTCATTGGGTACGGCAATGGTCGTATCCGATGTGAAATCGGCGACGAGCGGCTGAATTACTTCAATTAGATTCTCCTTTGCCAAAGTGATTGAGTAACCGTCTGCAACGATTTCAAGGCTAACGGAATACACCCCCTCCTGCTGGTAAATGTGTTGTGGATTCTGACTTGTGGAGGTGTTGCCGTCTCCAAAATCCCAGTACCATTCGTCGATCTGTGTGCCAAATACGGTAGATTCATCCGTAAACTGAACGGCCAATGGCAGGTATCCTGAAACAGGGTCGGCAGAAAAAGCGTGTTGAACCGGCGCAATAAATGTTATCTCAAAAGCGCCGTCCCATAATATATCCGGGGCATCGATTACCATTTCATCACCTGTGAAAATAATTGTTTGCATAGAATCCAGTTGTGCATCCTGATTATACCATGCTATTTCATAAGTGCCATTGGTTTCGAAACCCGGATAGATTTTCCCATCCTCAACCGGCCCCGGAATCCCATTGTAGTTAAGGTAATGCCAGTTGTAACGCCGGTTTTGCATCCAGCCAGCAGCATATTCTTCATCCTTAAAAACAAAAGTCCGCAGGGTAGGCGCATATTCATGAAACTCATATTCGTTGATTTTCATGGCTCCTGTTGAAGAATTATCAACCTTAATCTCATGCTCCCCTGCAGGAATAAACACGCTGTATAAAGAATTGGTAGAAACATTCTGGTTAAAAATGGTATTGCCATTAAGCCTGATCCGCAGCTTTGAAAACAGGGCCAGATTGCCAACTTTAACCTTAAACTCCCCGTCCTGCGTGTAATTCACCTTAAAGGTCGGAGGGTTTCGCCGGGTATTGTAAAATGATCCGTAAAGATACTCTCCGAGGTAAAGTTCCGTTGGAGAAAGCAGTCCGCTGGGCTCAAAATGGAAATAGTTTTCCGGCGCTTTACCACCATCATTGTTATAATCAGGATCAATTTCCAGCATATCGTAATCGGCTGAAGTTGATAGTAAAACAGCGGGTTCGAGTTGGGAAATATCCTTGTCAATGGTTCCCCTGAAATCCGAAACTGCTTTTAAGTGATCATACAAATCATTGGGGTATAAATAATTGTCCCACCACCACGACATGGCAGTGCCAAAAGAGCCCGAAAACATAGAGGACCAAACGGTATTGTGAAATGCGATGCCATCGGGGTCGTATTGATAAATTTCGGAAGGATCGTGCCCAAGCGCAAATTCTCCGGTAAGAAAAGGCTTATTCCAGGTTTCCATATAATTCCTGGAGAAATTATAAATCTTCATTTCAAGATCGGGAATAAAGTCATATACATGCAATTGGGTGAACCCGGTTTGTGGATTGCCCCAGTAGCCTGGATCATGCTGTGGAATGGCATATCCGTTTGAGCACGGACGATTATATCTATCCACCTCGCCCATATATTCTGTCATGATATTCGACCAAAGCAATGTTTGATCATAAAAAGACGAATACAGCCCGGTGTTATCAGCTTCTGAAAGTTGCTCCCAAGAAATTACCTGCGGAGAATACCCCCACCTTGCATTGATATATCTTAATTTTTGTTTATATAGCCTGATGGCTTCGGTATTTACGAAAAAGTTTTGCGGCTCATGGCAGGGCCCTCCATTCTGGTCACTGTATGGATTATCATGCCATTTCATACCAACCCGCAATTCAGCATGAATCATCGGGTTGAGCTGGCAGTAAATTTCATGTTCCATGAGCATATCCATCACCCAGTCGAGGGTCCAGGCGCGGTTTTGGCGTTCATCATACTGCCCCACTCCGGTTTGTTTCCATTCTATTTCAAAATTCCAGGGAGCCATAGTAAGTTTTGTGAAGTTTCCACCGTTTTCTGCAAGCTCATCCAGCCAGTCTTCATAATCCGTAAATCCTGTTGACCAGTCCTGCCAGGCCATATTGGTGCCAATACCTAAAAAAGTTACCCCGTTTTGATGCACCATCCGGTTTCCGTTACGCGAAACAAAACCTTTTCTGTTGGAGGGCGTGCAGGTAAATTGCAGGTTTTCGGAATGCTCAAATCCCGTTTCATCCCAAATCCGCACAAAATAAGTCCAGGTGCCTGTTTCATCCGGCGAAAAACGGATGCGCCATTGCGGCGGGCCGGAAGGAACAAGCACATCAGGCTGGGTCATCTCGTAGTCCTGCATATAAAATCCGTCCCAAATGGTTTGCTCTCCTGAAGGCGAGGTAAAATAGCCTTTCAGCCTTACCTGGTTGTAATCGTAGGGATTCGAATAGGTGGCCGACAAAGTAACCCTGAGCTCGAATTTTGTGAATAGTTCAACGTTTTCCGTATTCGGTGTAATGGTATGAATTTGGGGATTTGCATAAACAAATCCGGATATCATCACGAAGAAGATACCCCATAATAATGCGATATGTTTCAAATATCTAAGCATAAAGTGGTGCGCTGTTTTCAAAAATCAGGCCACAGCAATTATCCGTTTTCAAAAATAACTTATTGCAAGTAAATTACAAAAAATTAAACTGCCCAAC
>JAGYLT010000181.1 GCA_018400545.1 Bacteroidales bacterium | reverse complement strand
AATGGTTTCTTTTTCCAGAACCGCCTGCCCAACAAGTCCCTGTCCCGGTTTATAAGCGGTTTCGATGTTTTTTCGGCGTTTGAAGGCATAGCTTCCCACAAGCCGGTAGGAGTCTTCGTCTTTGATGTAGATGGCGCCAACCCTTGCCTCGATGAGTTTGCAAAGCTGACTGATGATTTTTTGGCCCAGATCATGCACTTCCTGCTCCCCGCGCATCACATCGTTGATTTCCGACTGGCTGTTCTTTTGCCATAGCTGGCGTTGTTTTTCCTCGGTGGACGCTTTCAGGTCGGTGGTCATACGGATCAGTGCTTTGCCAAGCTCATCATTTTCCGAGCGCATCGAAATATCCGTATTCATTTCGCCACGGGCAATCCGGTTGGCCTGCTCGACCACCTCACTAAAGTTTTCCACGATCTGATTGATGGAATGTGCCAGCTCGTCGTCTTTGCTGCGCGGTTCCGTTTTGGATGAAAAATCGCCGTTAGCAATAGCCGAAGACACATCCGACTTTTGTTTCAGGCTGCTTTGCAATTCCACAAAAGATGCATTCAGCATTCCGATTTCATCTTTGGTATCCACCGAAATATCGGTATTCAAATTGCCGCTTGCCAGTTTTTTGAGGTTGTCAACCACCTTAAGCACCGGCTTCGAAATGGTGCCTGAAATCAACCGGGAAGAAATAAAGGTGATAAAGGTGAGCAGCCCGACAATGATCAGTATGCTGATGAGCAGCAGATTGATTACGAAAGTGTTGAGGGTGTCGATGGTGGCTGAAAACCGCACCTCCATGTCCGACATTTCCGCTTTGGCCTGTTCGAGCTGTTCAAACAGCCTGGCCTCTTCGGGGTTTTCAAGATAATTTTGAATGGCTTTTTTTACCTTTCTCCCGTTTCTGTAGGCTTCATCCGCAATGGCCAGGGCATCGTTCATTTGCGGGTTGTCGATCATCATCATCAGCTCAAACCGGCTGGCAAGCAGTTCGGCTGTTGCGCGTTCATAGCTTATGGTTGGACCGTAGGTTTCCAGCAGGATATCCACATATTTATCGTGGGTATATTGCCGGTAAAAATCTTTTGACTTGCTGAAAATGTATGCGATGTGCGCTGCCGAGTCAAGATGGTGGTAGGCGCTTTCCAGCGTTTCGTTTTCCTCGTTGTGGAGGTATTCGTAAAACAACTGAAGCCCGGTCCTGTAGTTTACATCATGCACACGTTGCTCTGTTAAAACCAGTGTGAGCACCCGGGTTGTCCTGAAAAAGTAGTAGGAAGCATATCCGATCAACAGGATGCTGATGATGGATATGGTGGTCATGGTGTTGAGCCGGTGCTTAATTTTCAGGTTGAGAAACCATTTTTTCATAGGTTCGGATGGTGTTAAGATTTCTGATCGAGGTTAAGCCGCTTGATGGCGTCGGTAACGCTTTTTATGCTTATGGGTTTGGTAACGTATTCATCCATGCCGGCGTTGAGGCATTTTTCGCGGTCGCCTTTCATAGCATGAGCCGTCATGGCAATGATGGGGATGTGTTCTCCGCTTTTCTTTTCACTGTCCCTGATCCTTCCGGTGGCTTCAAATCCGTCCATCTCAGGCATCTGGACATCCATGAAAATGAGATCAAACGTTTTTTCCTTCAGGATGTCAACGGCTTTTTTGCCATTGTCCACAACCGTGACTTTACTACCCAGGTTTTGCAGCAGGCCGTTTGCCAGTTTCTGGTTGATGATATTGTCTTCGGCGAGCAGGATGTTGAAAGTTTTGCCAAGCGCCGGGGTTTGTTTTTGCCGGTAAACTTTTTTGGATGCGTTTTCATCCTTTGTGTCGCTCACCAGTTCGTTGAGCACCTTGATGAGGTCGTTTCTAAAAACAGGTTTGATCATATACCGGCTGATGCCATAATCGCTGATTTTTTTTCGTTGCAGGCTAACATCGTCCGATGAAAGCAAAACAATATCGGGCGGCGGTGTCACCTTATTTTCCTTTTTCATCAGCATGGCCATTTCCAGTCCGTCCATCACAGGCATGTGGAAATCCAGCAAAATGATATCAAACGGATCATGGGATTGAGCTTCCCGCAAAATCTTTTCGTAGGCTGCTTTTCCGTTTTCGGCCAGGCTGTATTTTATTTTCATGTTGTCGAGCAGGCCAGACAGGATTTTGCGGTTGGTCAGGTTGTCATCTGCAATCAGGAAGTTTTTGCTGAGGAGTTTTGGTGAAATTTCCGTGTCGCTCTCCTGAAATTTTGATTTGGATTTTTCAAGCTTTATCGAAAAACTAAACGTACTGCCTTTGCCCGGTGTACTATCGACGCTGATTTCCCCCTCCATCATTTCAACCAGGCTTTTCGAAATGGCCAGACCCAGTCCGGTGCCGCCAAATCTTCGTGAAGTAGAGCTGTCAGCCTGACTAAAAGATTTGAACAGGTTTTTGATTTTTTCTTTGGAGATGCCAATTCCGGTATCGGAGATAGAAAACCGCAATACATCAAAATCTTTTTCCGAAGTCCGGGTTTTCACTTCCAGTTTCACCTCGCCTTCTTCGGTGAATTTGATGGCATTGCCCAGCAGGTTGAACAATATCTGCCTGAGCCTCACCGGATCGCCGATGAAAGTGTCATGAACATGGTGCCCGATATCCAGGATCAGCTCGATATTTTTCATGGCCGTTTTCGAGGCCAGCGGGCGCAACACTTTTTCGATGACTCCGCGCAGACTGAAGTTTACCGAATCCAGCTCCAGCTTGCGCGCCTCGATTTTGGATAGGTCGAGGATGTCGTTGATGATGTCGAGCAGCGATTCGCCGGAATATTTCACCGCTTCTATCCTTTCCTTCTGTTCGTCGTCAAGCTGTCCCATCAGCACCAGTTCGGTCATCCCGATGATGCCGTTGAGCGGGGTACGGATTTCGTGGCTCATATTGGCCAGGAATTCACTTTTGGTTCTGCTGGCCTGCTCGGCCAGGTTTTTGGCATTTCTGATTTCTTCCTCGGCCTGTTTGCGTTCCGAAATATCGCTGATAAAGTTGAGCAGCGCTTTTTCGCCCTCCCAGTTGATGTTCACCGAATTGATTTCGACCCATTTGATATCCTCGTTTGCACAGATAATTTTTACAGCGGTGCGCTTGTCGTGGGTGTGCAGGTTTAGCTTTTCGAAATGTTCGTTTTGCAGCATACCCTGGAACTCCGGATGAACGAAATCCATGAAATTTTTATTCGCCAGGTTTTCCTTTTTGCCGTTTAATATTTCGGTGGTTTTGGGGTTGTTAAAAATGATTTTGCCGTTTTTCAGGATAAAAATTCCCTCGTTTGCATAATGGAAGATGTCCTTGTATTTTTCTTCGCTGAGTTTAAGCTGTTCGCGCGAATCGATGAGTTCGGAAATGGTATTCTCCAGCTTGCGGGTGAGTTCTTCGAGGGTGTTGCGTTGTCGGTAAAGATCGATGAAAACATTGACCTTGCTCTGGAGAATGTCGGGCTCGAAAGGCTTAAAAATATAATCAACTGCGCCGGCATCATAGCCTCTGAAAATGTGTTTCTTTTCTTTGTTTATGGCGGTAATAAAAATAATTGGGATGTGCCTGGTTTTTTCGGAGCCCCGCATCAGCTCGGCCGTTTCGAAACCATCCATACCCGGCATTTGCACATCGAGAAGTACCAGCGCAAAATCGTAATCAAACATCAGGCTCAGGGCTTCATTTCCCGAGAGTGCCTTCGTCAGCGTGATCTCCTCCGATTCGATGATGCTTTCGATTGCCAGGAGGTTTTCTTCGCGGTCATCAACAGCGAGTATGTCAATTTTTTTCCGCTCAGCCATATAATTTTTTAACGGTCTGATTCATTTCTATTTTGCTGTTTTTTTTCTGTCAGGCTCTTTCTTCCAGTTTCATTTTTATCCGTGAGGTGATGATATCGATGGCCACATGGTTTGCCCCGCCCTGCGGCACGATGATATCGGCATAGCGCTTAGTGGGTTCGATAAACTGCAGGTGCATGGGTTTCACAAACTTTTCGTAATGGTCGAGCACACCCTGCACCGACCTGCCGCGTTCAACCAAATCTCTTTTCACAATGCGCATCAGCCGGTCGTCGGTATCTGCATCCACAAACACTTTAATATTACAAAGTTTTCGAAGCCTGGCATTTGTAAAGATGAGAATGCCTTCAACAATAATCACAGTAGATGGGGTTACCGGAATGGTTTCCTCTGCCCTTGCGCAGGTTACGTATGAATAAATGGGACGGTGGATGGTTTCGCCGCGAACCAGTTTGTCGAGGTGCCTGTTTAGCAATTCAAACTCAATGGATGCGGGGTGGTCGAAGTTGATGCGTTTTTTTTCTTCATCCGAAAGGTGGCCGTTATCTTTGTAATAGGAATCCTGGGAGATTACTGTCACTGAATTTTCTGGCAATCCTTCGATGATTTTATTCACTACCGTGGTTTTTCCCGAACCTGAACCGCCGGCTATCCCGATTATCATCATGGCATTTCGATTTTGTACAAGCAAAAGTAATCAAATAGCTAAAAAGAATGCACCGCTGCAGGTTATTTTTCCCGGCAACGGTGCATGCATAAAGTTTTATTGAATTCCGGAAGATGGCTTAGTAAAGCCACACCACGCCCACGTTGATTCCAAAATAGGACAATGGATCGGTATTATCGGTTTCCATGCCGTAGTTGTATCTGAAGTTTACAGTAAAATTCGCACCGCCGTAAGTTTCGATGAGCATCCCGATTTCAGGGGCTACCCCGAATTTCCAGGGTTCCTCACTGATGCGGTAAAGGCCAACGTCTTTACGGTACAACGTATAAATTACCCCGGCATTCATGGCTGCATAAGGCCTGAAATAGCTGCCTTCGTTAAAATAATAAGCAGCATTAACATAAAACGGGAAGGCATTGATGTAGTTGAAATGTGTGCCAGTGGCTGTAAGATTTTCGAGTTCGGTGGTTACTTTTTCCTGCTTTTCATAAAACACATTCCAGTGTGCCCCACCACCAATCGAAACATTGTTGTCAACAAAAGCGCGGCCTTCAATCCCAAATCCTCTGCCGCTGAAGTTCCCGGCGAAATCGCTGGTTTCAGCCAGGGGTACCGACATCTGATAGGTTACTGACCAAAGCTGGCTTTGTCCAAAACTATAAGCTGCAAAAAGTAAAAATGCTATGGCTATAAATATCTTTTTCATGGTTCTGAATATTTAGAATGAATAATGGGATTAATTGTTTTTAAGATAGGGTGACTGCTCAAAAGCCTGGTTGATGTTGTATTCCAGTCTGCTTTGTGTAGTTGCCGCACTGCTTCCCAGCAAGCCATTAATGTCACCAATCCAGACGGTTGGGATGCTGTCGGTTTCTGAAGTTGCATCCTTTACATCATACATATTCATAATCAGT
>JAGYLT010000180.1 GCA_018400545.1 Bacteroidales bacterium | reverse complement strand
CCGCCAGTACGAAGCCATACTCCGCCAGCAGGGCTGCACCAACATCATGAAAATTGCCGTAACTTTTGACGGGAAAAGGGTGTGGGCGAAGACGGCGGAGTGATAAACTTTTATTTAAAAATCATTTTTCACCTGTTTCTTGAACAAAAATTTTCGCAGTAATGAAGATCAAAACAATCAGAGATATTGAACCTTTTAAATGGAGTTTCAGTATCGTGCTGATAGCGCTGCTAATGTTGTTCTCTGCCTGCGTCAAAAGCCCCCCTCCCTATTTATCAAAATCTATTGAAATAGCGCCTGTTGAAATTGATCCGGTGGTTGTTGACCCTGATATTGCACACCTGCTCGATTCGTTGGAGATCAAAGTTTGGGAGTATTTTGTCAGCGATCCCGATTCAGCTGAAATGATGCTGTATTACACCATTGATCTGCTCGATTCGCTCAATCTTCCGCAAATGAAATTTTATGCTTACATGCACCTGGCACAGCTTTATCAGTATCGGCATCCTGATGCCTATAAGACGCTAGAAGCGCTGGGCAATGCAGTGCGGATTTTTGTTGATCATCCCGGATCATACTCAACCAATGCATCAGTTTACATTGACATTGGAAACATATTTTTCAGGTTTGAATTTTTTGATGAAGCCATCCATATGTATCAGTTGGCGAATAATATTTCAATTTACAGCAAAAGTGCCGATTTGCAAACTATAGCGCTACAGAATATTGCGCTGGCCTATAAAGCTGCAAAGGAATGGGATGTTGCATTACAATACCTTAACCGCGTGGGTGAACTCATTTCACCTGATATGACATTGCTCCTTGCACAGAACAATAACTATCTTGCTGAGATTGGAGTATTAGCCGGAAACGATGGGCAAGTAATCGAAATGCTGCAACATGGATTAAATCTGCTTGATATTGAACCTTGCAATGAAACAGAAAGGGGAGCAGCAAGCAGGAATTATGTTTACCGCCACGAAATCGCCGCCAATGCCCATCGGATTTTGAGTCACTACTATTTTAATCATGACAGTTTAGCCCTTGCCAATGAGCACCTGAACAATGCAATTGAGCTTAGCGTGCAGGCAGGTTCATCACTCCTGAAAGCACAACTTTATTTCGCCAAAGCGCGACAGAAGAGCCCACAATGCGATATGAATACCTTGACTCTTGATGCTGATTCAGCTATGCATCTCATTTTTAGTTTGAACGAGCCCTCCATTCAGCAGGCTTTTGCCGATACAATGCTTGCCATATTCAGGAGAAGAAACTTTTTGCCTATGCAGGAAAAATATGCTGCCCTGTCAAAAAGTGTTGCCGACAACAACAACAGGCTAAAAGCATCCAGTGAGGTTACGAAAAGTATTATGCTGATGGCATCTGTTGCTGCTGAACAGGCAGTTCAAAATTTACAGGTAACACAACTCTTCAAAAACCGGACGATAAGAAAGCAAAAGGCATTTATCATCATTATAATAGTATTCAGTTTACTCATTTTAGCCACTTTGGTAAAGATTTATCTGCAAAAGCAAAAAATCACACTTGCACATCACGCTATGGTTCAACAGATTAAAAGCACAATAGACATAAAGGAAAATCAATCTGAAATTTCCAGAATGAATACTGATATGTGTGATAATCTGGAGAGGAATATTGCCAGGCTAATGAAAAACAGCAAACCCTATCTCAACAGCAAACTTACCCTCTCCGATCTGGCCGGAATGCTCAACACCAATCAAACCTATCTCTCCAATTTTCTCAACCGGCAAAAAAGCATCTCCTTTACCGATTATATCAACCAATTGCGCGTGAAGGAGGCATGCCGGCAACTTTTACTGCCCAAAAACAGTAACCTGTCCGTTGACGCCCTGGCTGCCATTTCAGGTTTCCATTCTAAATCAACATTTTACAAAGCATTTAAAAAGCTAACCGGAATGACTCCGGCAGAGTTTCAGAAATCAGACCAACACCCTGAAATGGAAAATTATTTTACATCTGCCCGATCCCATGACATTTTGTACAAAAAATGATGATGGCCTGCCCTCAGCTATTGATCAGCATGAGTTTTTTACTGTAACATGCATCAAATGAACCATTAACACTTTTTTGAACGATGTGAATCCGGCAAAGTGACCTTGTCGGTTTTGTCCGGAATTTTATAATTATAAGAATCCGGACATCATAGCTCTTGTTTTCAGCAGCTTCTCACATTAGTTTTGTTGCAAACAATTCCCGCATGAATAGCGAAAACCCGGAAGCCTTTATCGCTACGCTGATAAATCTCATGGAGACACAACAGTTTTTCCTGATACCCACCCTCAGAGCTGAAGAGGTAGCTAAGGAGATGGGGCTGGGTTATCAAAAGTTTGCCGCTTTGCTCAACGCAACTATTAAAAGCAACTTCAATGATTTCATCAACGGTTTTCGCATCAGGTACGCCTGCTCATTGATGAAAGAAGCGAAAAATGACAGGAAAATAAAGCTATCTGATATTGCCATGGAATCCGGCTTTGCTTCCCGGTCGGTTTTTTACGAAGCCTTCAGGAAAGAAATGGGAATAACGCCCGGCGATTACATTTCGACATAAATAATTGATAGATAAATTTTTAACCAAAATAAAATTAGCGGAGGTATCTTATGAAAAAATTCTTACTCGGAAGATTGATGCTGCTGATCTTTGCCGGCACAATCGCAACAAACTGTCTAACAGCGCAAACGGCAACTGCGCCAACCACTGGTGATGGCACGGCAGGCAGCCCTTACCAAATTGCAACCTGGCAAAATCTGTATTGGATCAGCCAGAATTCTGGCGAGTGGGATAAGCATTTTATCCAGACAGCAGATATTGATTTTGCTGATGCAGTACCATCTATTAATACCTGGGACAGTAATCAAGGCTGGACGCCGATAGGTTTATTTGTTGGCTGGTCTATTCCAAACGACCCATTTGAAGGTACTTACAAAGGCAACGGGCACACAATAACAGGACTGTTTATTAATCGTCCGGAAGCTGATGCTATCGGTTTGTTTGGATTCACAAGTTCCGCAACCATAGAAAAACTCGGCCTTGTAGATGTAAATATTTCAGGGCAGGCTTATGTTGGTGGGTTGGTTGGCAATGCTTCTAACACCTTGATATTACAGGTTTTTTCAACCGGATATGTTAACGGGTCAGATAATTATGTTGGCGGCTTAGTAGGATATTCTGAAAATGGCACAATTTCAGATTCTTATTCGGGCGCTTCAATTCAGGGGACAGGGAGCTTCTTTGGCGGTTTAATCGGGCATCCTTTTACTGGTGATGAAATTAGCAATTGCTTCGCATACGGTTCGGTAGCAAATGCAGCCACAAAAGGTGGTTTATTTGCACAAAGTTATGGTACTGATGTAAACTGTTTCTGGGATATCACAACTTCAGGTCAAACTACGAGTGACGGTGGTACCGGCAAAACCACCGGCGAAATGAAAACCCTGGCCACCTTTACGGATGTTTCAACCGTCGGGCTTACCACTGCCTGGGACTTTGTGGGAACTCCAAATGACGACTCAGGCACTGACGATATTTGGACAATAGACGGTGTTAACAACGATGGGTATCCATATTTGAGCTGGCAGGAGTTTGTGCCGGATTTCATCTTTGTGGATGCCGATGCCGGCGGCAGCAATGATGGATCTTCGTGGGTGGATGCTCATAATTATCTTCAGGATGCGCTAAATCATCCAGGCCTTGCCGAAGGCTGTCAGATATGGGTAGCAGAAGGTGTGTATTACCCAGACGACGATGACCCGACTGTAAACGGCGACAATGTTACTGATGACGATCCGTCAGCATCATTCAATCTCGTGAACGGTGTGGGTTTATACGGTGGCTTTGCAGGCACGGAGACTTCGCTGAACGAGCGCAATGTAGCGTTGTATCCGACCATCCTATCGGGCGATATCGGGCAGGACGACCTCAACACCGATGGGAATCATATCGCTGAAACAACCGACGACATTGTTGGCGACAACAGTTATACTATCCTTCTGGCCGAAGGTTATGGCGCCTATTCTATTACATCTTCCACACGTGTAGATGGTTTTACCATCACAGGGGGACATAACCCCAGCGGTGATATCGGAGGTGGAGGAATGATTTGCTGGGGCAATGGTAGCGGTATTGACTGCAGTCCCACGATTGCCAATTCGGTGTTTATTGGAAATTCTGCCACAGTAGGTGGAGCAATACATCTTTTTGCAGATGATCATTCCACCTGCGATCCCACGATAGAAAATGTCTCTTTTATTGCAAATACAGCAATGATGGGAGGCGCCTTAAGTATTAGTAATAACAGGGCCGGAACCAACAATCCATCACTTACAAATGTTGTCTTCGATAGGAATGTAGGACAAAATGCTATTGGGGCGCTTTCTTATTCGCAGACTGAAGCTCCCTGCACAGCCAGCCTGGTAAATGTCACGTTCAGCAACAACGCAGGAGGTCAGGCGGGAGGCGCCATAGGCTTTTTCGGCGTCAGCCCGGCCCTGGTGAATGTTGTGATGTATGGCAACACAGCAGAAGTCAAAAGCCAGATTTTAAATGCTGAAATGTCCAATCCGTCAATCAGTTTTAGCCTGATAGAAGGCTGTATGCCAGGAGGCAGTTGGGATACTTCCCTGGGTGTTGATGGCGGAAACAACCTCGATGCAGATCCGCTGTTTGTGGATGCCGCTGCAGGCGATTTGCGCGTTTACGGTGTTTCTCCCTGCGTAGATGCCGGAAACACCGCCGTCAATAGCGAAGAATACGACATCAGGGGCACAGGCTTCGGTCGTAAACTCAACGGAACCGACCATACCCAGGCCGGAACAATTGATATGGGCGCTTTTGAATACAAACAAGGCACTGATCCTGCAAGCAGTTGCATCAACCCCACTTCGGGCGGAACCATAGCAACAGGCACAGCTTCTGTTTGCTCCGGTAGCATACCAGGGCAAATTTCAAATAGCGTAGCCCCTTCTGGGCACATTGGCACGCTGGAGTATAAATGGCAGATGAGTACGGTAACGCCAATAACAACCTGGGATGATATTGCAAATTCCGATTCGGAAGATTACCAACCTGGCGCCCTTACCCAAACCACCTGGTTCAGGAGGCTGGCCCGCACATGCACCGACAACTGGGACGGCGCAGCGGTGTCGAATGAAGTGGAGATATTTGTTCAAGGCGCCCCCACAGCCAATGCAGGAGATAATTTCACCATTTGTCAAAATGAAACCTATCAGTTGCAGGGGGAGGTTACAAATGCAGCAAGCTTTTATTGGCAATCCTATGCTGGCAATGGTTCACTCAGCAGTACAACAATCGTGAATCCGGTTTATACGCCTCCCCCAACAACTCAAGGTTACACCAACGGAGGTTTCGATATGTGGGAATTAAT
>JAGYLT010000018.1 GCA_018400545.1 Bacteroidales bacterium | reverse complement strand
CCGGTCTTTCACCGAACCGCCCGGATTTTGGTATTCGAGCTTGGCAAAAATATTTACGCCTGTTCTGGCGCTGCATTCATTGAGCCTGAGCAGCGGCGTTTTCCCGATAAGCTGTGTGATATTTTCGGCTGTTTTCATTGTGCGGGTTTTATGGTACTTACCCAAAACCCATTTTCAGAGTTGATGTTCAATATGAATAATTCAAGCCGAATAAATAGCAGTTTTCTAAGTTGAAGATGTTGTTGCTGCCGAAATCACCGCTGTGGTTGTGATAGCGCTGATGACAGCCGCCTGAACTGCTGTAACGGTGCTGTCGAGCACCTTGGCGATATCATTGTTTTTCATGATCTCCTTCACGCGTTTTCGGGCGGTCCTGCGCTCTTCACGGATAAAGAAACTGGAAGTCATCTTTGTTGCACCGATCAGAGCAGTTAATATCATGGTGTCCTTGTTGCCGATTTTTCGTCCAATCACAACGTGATGGATCTCACTGATTAGCTCCCGCCTGAGTTTGCCGTTTCGGGCCGGATAGCGGTTGTATTTAAAAATCCCCAACACACTTTTTTCTTTCAAATTCAGGATCTTTTTCCTAATGAGCTTTTCCCGGATTTCCCGTTTAATTTTGCGCATCAGCCCCGACTGTGCGATGTTACTGATCCAGCGGCTGACCTTTTTTTTTCGTTTTGCTGCAGCTATTTTTTGAACCATTAGATCGAGGATGTCGTCGCCGGTGCTCCTGGTATCAGACAAAACAACCCTTTCATTGGTCAGCTTAATTTTATTCATCCCGGCCAGTTCGAGCATGATGGCCCCGGCAATTCCATAGGTTGAATAGGATGCTGTGTTGAGCTGACGCCCTTTTTCGGGATGATAACAAAGCAACAGGTATTTTTCCTTAAGGGTGAGTTCGGATTCCATAATTCCTGATTTAATGTTAATATCCACAAAAGTACCATAATTTTAGGTCCACTTTGCAGTGATATGCAATTTTAAACGCAAGACAAAATCGGGTATAAGACTACCGAATTATCAATGTTTTAAAGAGTTTAAAACCTCGTTAAAGATTGTTAAATCCGAAAACATCTAACTTCAGCGGGTATCAGATTTTTTGTTCTTTTGCACCCCGAAAAAATACATAAGCCTATGGATATAGTAGTTGAAAATTTAACCAAAATTTACGGAACCCAGCGGGCTGTCGATAATATCTCTTTCCGCGTTAAAACCGGTGAGGTACTCGGTTTTCTCGGGCCAAACGGTGCCGGAAAAACCACCACAATGAAGGCAATTACCACCTATCTGAACCCCGATGAGGGAAATATCCTGGTGGGCAATTACTCCATTCACGACCAGCCCGAGGAAATTAAGAAGCGGATCGGCTACCTGCCGGAAAGTAACCCGCTTTACCAGGAAATGGCCATTATCGACTATCTGCAATTCGTTGCAAAACTGCAGGGCATCGAAAATCAAAAGGTGAAAGAACGCATCCTGGAAATGGTAAACATTTGTGGCCTTGAAGGTGAAAAGCATAAAAAAATCAGCGAACTCTCCAAAGGTTACAAACAGCGGGTTGGGCTGGCACAGGCCCTGATTCACGACCCGGAAGTGCTGATCCTCGATGAGCCGACTTCAGGCCTCGACCCGAACCAAATTGTTGAGATCAGGGAGCTGATTAAAAAAATCGGGCGCGAAAAAACGGTTATCCTCAGCTCGCATATTCTTGCTGAGGTTGAAGCCACCTGCGACCGCATCATGATCATCAACAAGGGTAAAATAGTAGCCGACGGAACTTCGGCAAACCTCAGAAAGCAGGCACAGGGCAAAGAGATTGTTCGTGTTCGTGTGGATGTGGAAGGGCAAGCAACCGATGTGGATGAAATTTTCAGCCAGTTCAAAGCCATCGATACCATTGAGATGGTGGATATCCTCAACCGGGAAGAAAAAACATTCGAGGTACAAAGCATCGAAAATGCTTCCTCGCTCAAAAAAGTATTCAGGATGTGTGTGAATAAGGGTTGGACGCTTTTGGAGCTCTCACCCATCGAGACCAAACTTGAAGATGTATTCCGTGAACTAACCATTAAATAAATCATGTAAGCCCGGTTAAAATCCGGAATCTATCAAAATTGTCATTGAAATAAAAATTAAAAATCTACGATAAAATGAAGCAGATTTGGGTTATAAGCAAAAGAGAATTACAATCGTTTTTTGATTCGTTGACGGCCTACATCATGCTTGTTGCTTTTCTGGGATTCAGCGGTTTGTTTACCTGGCTTTACGGGCAGGACATTTTCTTTGTAAAACAGGCCAGCTTGCAGGCATTTTTTGGTGTAGCCTACTGGACGTTGTTCTTCTTCATTCCGGCGCTTACCATGCGCCAGTTTGCCGAAGAAAACAAAACCGGCACCATCGAATTGTTGCTCACGCGTCCCATTAACGACTGGCAGGTTGTGATCGGGAAATTTTTCGCCACACTGCTGCTGATCGTCATAGCACTGGCATTTACCATTCCCTATTACATCACAGTGGCCAATCTGGGTAACATCGATCATGGCGCCACAATAACAGGTTATCTGGGACTCATTCTGATCAGTGCATCCTACATCAGTATTGGCATTTTTACCAGCAGCATTTCAAACAATCAAATTGTGGGGTTCCTGCTGGCACTGGCCATTGGCATCCTGTTCCACTTTTTGTTTTCATTCCTGGCAGGTGGAGCCACAGGATTGGTTGGTGATATTCTTTATTACCTGAGCATCAGCACCCATTTCGAATCCATTTCGCGGGGTGTGATCGACAGCAAGGACCTGATCTTCTTTCTGTCGCTGATTTTCCTCGGGCTCGTAAGCACCGAGGCTGTTTTACAAAAAAACAGGAATTAATAACCAAATCACTGAAAAATTTGAATTATGAAGAATAAAAAATCAATAGCATCACAAATCATTTTGATCGTGGTTGTATTGGTTCTGGTCAATGTACTTTCGGAAAAATTCTTTGTACGCCTGGATTTTACCGAAGACAAAATCTATACCCTCAGCGATGCAACCCGTGATATTCTTAAATCGTTGGATGAACCAGTTACGGTTACAGCCTACTTTACACGCGGAAGCCAGCAGCAAATCGAAAAAGCCCGTCAGGATTTCAAAGATCTGCTGATCGAATATTCCAATGTTTCCGGCGGGATGTTGAATTACGAATTTCTGAACCCAAACGAAGACCAGCAAATCGAGCAGGAAGCCCAGCAAGCAGGAATCCAGCCTCTGGTGATCAGCGTGCGGGAAAGTGACCAGGTGAAACAGCAAAAAGTTTACCTCGGTGCAAAGATCACCATGGGAGAACAAACCGACGTTATCCCGGTTATGCAACCCGGCGCAGCCATGGAATATGCGCTTTCGTCATCCATCAAAAAACTGTCGGTGATTGATAAACCGAAGGTAGGGCTGATTCAGGGTCACGGCGAACCCACGATGAATTCATATCAGCAGGCCATGCAGCAACTGCTGGTACTTTACGATGTTCAGCCCGTAACACTTTCTGATGAAAATACCACACTTGCGGATTTTAAAACCCTGGCCATTATCGCACCAACCGATTCATTTCCGGATGCCGATCTTCAGGCACTCGACAATTATTTATCCACCGGCGGAAACCTTTACGTTGCTTTTAACAGGCTGGAAGGTGATTTCCAAAGCATGCGCGGCAATCTGGTAGAAACCAACCTTGGCGACTGGTTAGAAGAAAAAGGGCTAAAGGTTGAAAACAATTGCGTGGTGGACGC
The DNA here is from genome assembly GCA_018400545.1 of Bacteroidales bacterium. The sequence continues at coordinate 12,586 of JAGYLT010000018.1, read as the reverse complement.
AAGCTCGGGAACCGTGGGCGTAAGGCAGCAAACGGGCTTCATGACCTTCACCCGACAGATTCCGTTTCCCTACTGGCCGATGATCAGAAACTTTAATGACGACATGCCAATTACACAGGGACTTGAGCAGGTGATGCTTCAACTGGCCAGTACCATCAATTTTACCGGCGACACCTCATTGCAGTTTAACCCGTTCCTGATTACCTCGGAAAAATCAGGAACACTACCACTTCCGGTATTTTTTAATGTGCAAAAAGAATGGGGCAACAACGATTACCCGCTTGAAAACCTTACCGTGGGTGCCATTCTGGAAGGACCTATCGTAAGCGAAACCCCGGCAAGCATTGTAGTGATTGGCGATGGGGATTTTGCCATCAACGGCGAAGGGCAGGAAGCACAGCAGCGCCAGGCTGATAACGTGAGCCTCATGGTGAATGCCATCGACTTCCTCTCAGACGATACCGGCCTGATTGACCTGCGTACCAAGGAAGTTACTTCCCGTCCGCTGGATGAATTGGAAAAAGGCAGGAGCACATTGCTGAAATGGCTCAATTTTGCATTACCACTTTTACTTGTAATCATATACGGGATAATCCGTTCCCAAATCAGAAGAAGAAAACGCATTAAAAGAATGGAGGAAGGTTATGTTTAAAAAACTGAATGTTAAAACACTGATCATTATCCTGGTCATTCTTGGCGGAATTTACTATCTGTCAACACTTACAGGAAATAAAGACCGGTCGTTCCGCGATGTGCTCGTAAGTATCGATACCGCCGAAGTTACTGACATCGTTATAAATATGCCGAAGGAAGACCTCACCATTACCCTTTCGCGTACCGGCGAATCCAAGTGGGAAGTTTCAGGAAACGGCAATACCTATCCGGCCCAGACTTCAGTAGTTAAGGGAATTCTGGCTCATTACGACAAGATGGAGCCCAAAAGGATTGCAGCTACCAGCGATGCAAAATGGGATGCTTATGAAGTGAGCGATTCCACCGGAACCCGCGTTACCCTTAAAAATGAAGGAGATGTTCTGGCTGACGTTTATATCGGAAAATTCTCCTATTCGCAAGCCCCGCAAGCCGGCGGCCAGCAAAACTTTCAGCAACAGCAGCAAGGCACAATGACGTCGTTTGTACGTTTGGCCGGCGAGCAAAAAACCTATGCTGTGGATGATTTCCTGAAGATGTCGTACCAAAATGATGTAAATGCTTACCGCAATAAAGCGCTGGTGCAGGTTGACAAGAACAGCATCTCGAAAATTGACTTCGATTATCCCGACCGCAAAATCGAACTAACAAAGGAAGAAGGAAAGTGGATGATGAACGGTACGCCGGCCGATTCGGCGAATACTGTGAAATATCTCAATAAAATCGCCAGGCTTAACAGCAGCAATTTTGTTGACCTGTCAACACAAAAAGTAAGCGATGCCACCCATAAAGTAACCATTGAAGGCAGTAACTTTTCGCCGGTATTGCTGAAAGCCTTTCCTGCTGCCGACACCAATATCAAATATGTGGTAACCTCGTCAATTAATCCGAATGCCGAGTTTGACGGTTCGAAGGCTAAACTCTACGAAAAAGTATTTGTGGATGAAACGGCATTCCTGCCGGATATGGAATAATTCAATAAAGCATAAAATTCACAAGCCCGGGGTGTTTGCTCCGGGCTTTTCTTTTTTCAGGAAAATTGATTTTCTTTACATTTCATTTCGTTAAAAGCGCAGAAGATCAGCAGGGAAATCCGGAACAAAAAAGCCGGTCAGGAAACGAACGTAATAAATCAAACAACATCCGAATCTATGAAAATGAAGTAGTTCTTTGTGGTGTTCATTGGTTTCTATAAATCGAAAAGCAAATATTCCCAGGGCACAACAATGACTGGCAAATAACAGGGAAACTACGCCAATTAACCCAATAACTCACCCTCCTACCCTGCTCCGCTGCCTGATGGCTTCATAAATCATCACTGCCGAAGCTACAGATACATTCAGTGAGGCTGTTTGGCCGAACATGGGAATTTGCACCTGTTGATCACATTTGTTCAGATATGCCGGTGAAACACCATCTTCTTCCGATCCCATCATAATAGCTGTCGGCAGTTTATAATCCACATCGTACATCATCTGACCGGCCTTTTCGGTGGAAGCAACCAGTTGAAGCCCGGCTTCTTTTAAATAATCGATGGCCTGGGAAAGATTTTTTGTCCTGCAAATTGGAATGTTATTCAACGCTCCTGCCGATGTTTTCATGGCATCGGCATTCACCTGCGCCGAGCCCTGCATGGGAAACAGGATGGCATGTACCCCGGCACATTCGGCGGTGCGGGCAATGGCACCAAAATTCCGCACATCGGTTATGCGATCCAGAATCAGCAATAATGGTGTTTCTCCACGCTCAAAGATCATTTGCACAACTTCCTCCACAGGTTGAAACGCAACCACCGAAACGAAGCCAACCACACCCTGATGGTTTTTCCGGGTAAGGCGGTTTAGTTTTTCAACGGGCACATGCTGAAACGGGGTTCCGGTTTCTTTCAGGAGGCTGTAAAGCCCGGCCATTTGCTCACCGCGCAACCCTTTCTGGATGAACAATTTATCAAACTCCTTACCCGATTTGAGGCTTTCAATCACGGGATGGATGCCATAAATAAGATTATCTGCTTGTTTCAAAATTTCTGATTTTGTGCGAAGGTAATGAAAACAAAAAAGCCCGCCGGATAGGCAGGCTTGATTTTATGCTTCAGATTGAGTTTTTACTTCAATTTGGGGTGGATTTTTAAGGTGTTCCTTCACAGCGCAGAGATTTGCTGCATTTATTACCGCAGCTTTGTATTTTACGGGAAAATCTTTGGGGAGGTGCACCTTTAGTTCAATATTGTCGATGAGCCGGGTTTTATAATTGTAATTCATTTTTTGCGTGAGGTAAATATCATCTGTAGGAATATTTCGCTGATCGCAGAAAGATTTTACGTAAATACCGGCGCAGGTTCCTATGGATGCCAGAAAAAGTGTGAAAGGAGCCGGAGCGCTGCCATCACCACCCGCCTGCAATGGCTGATCGGTCATTACGATTTGTCCGTTAAACTCTGCATTCACTTTTTTCTTTCCTTCCAAACTGATTTTCATCTCCATAACATGCGTTGTTTTAAATGTGGCTGCAAAGATACGGGGAGACAAAAGGCCATAAACCTGTGTTAAGTTATGTAAACGGTTGTGTAAGCTAATGAAAGTGTATCGGAACCAATTATTTACCGCCACCAAACAGCAAAGCCCGGTCTTTAACGGCGGCCTTTCTGGCCCACTTTTCAGGGAGAATTTTCCAGTTTTGGCTGGCTGTTGGAGATAGCGTCTCCTGCTCTCTGATCCACTCCATGAGGTGAAACCTGAAATCTTTTTGGGTGTTTTTGATGATGCGATCAGCCAGCAGCTCCTGCCGGATTTTTGATCCGGCGGTCAGGTGCCCTCCGCCGCCATTGCCGCGGTATGAATTGATGGCCACATTGTAAGTGCTGTTCAGATTAAAGGGCGAACCATCGTTCAGGGCTGTAATATTCACACGCTCACCGAAAGGTTTCGAAACATCCACAGTATAATTGATGCCCTCGGCATTATCGAAGTTATAATAGGCATTTGCGAGGCGCGGTGATCCATTTCGTTTTTTTATCTCACCCGCTTCATTCAAATTAAACTTCAGCAGGTGGTCATTCGGGCCATCCATTTGATTCAGCCACAGGTCGTATGAATACTCCAGATAATCCTTAATCTCCACACCGCCCAGTTTCATGGTGTACATCAGGTTTTCGTACCTGTAGATTTTAAAAAGATCACCCACGTAAATGGTCCCCTCATCAATGGTTTTGTTGAACGAAAGCGGCGCCGCAAAAGAAATCTCCGCCCTGGTCAAATCCATCTGCGCCTGGTGGATCATATCGGTAAATGCGGCATCACCGAAAAATGCATCGGTGGTTGAAATGCTTGTATTCATTTCAGCCAGCGGTTCCGAAACATAATTCTTCACTTCCTGAAAATAGGTATCGAATTTTGCAAGATATTTTTCATCCGGCTTGAAATCCGCCATTTTAACAATCTCACCGGACAATTTTTTCCTGTAATGGTTTGTATTTTGCTGGAGTGCGGTGCGATATCGGCCACAGCCACATCCCGTGCTTTGCTGGTCGGACCCATCACCAAAACTTCATTTCCGGCCCAGTTTGTGAGTTTCTCGTTCCAGCCATGGTGGTCATGGCCAACGAGCACAAGATCAAATCCCGGCACCTGTTCAGCAACAAGTCTGGAAGCATTTTCATTTTTCGGGGTTTCAGCGGTTTGGTTGTTGTAAGTATAATCATACCCCGCATGAAACAGTCCGATCAAAACATCAGGCTTTTCATTTTGACGTATCTGCTCTACCCAGTATTTCGCCGATTCGATCATGTCTTCAAATTCCATCCCTTCCCATATACTTTCGGGGAGCCATTGTGGAATAGCCGGTGTAATCAGTCCTAAAACTGCGATTTTGACGCCCGCCTTTTCGATGATGGTATAAGGTTTAAAATATGGCTTACCGGTGTTAATATCAGTGGCATTAGCCGCCAGCCAGGGAAAGTTAAAGTCATTTTTTAGTTTATCATAAACCGGGTGCCCGGGTTCAATATCATGATTGCCCACTGTTGCTGCGTCGTAAGCCATAAAATTCATCACTTCAGCCACGAGATGATTGCCGCCCTGTTGGATAAAATTATAATAATACACACCTGGGTCGCCCTGCAAAATATCACCATTATCCAGCAAAATCACCACCTGATCCTGTTTTGCCCGCTCCTGTTCAATGTAAGCATAAACCTGTGCCAGGGAATGATCAACAGGTTCACCTTCCACAAAGTCAAAAGGGAAAAGGGCGCCGTGCACATCGCTGGTTTCGATGATTTTGAGATGTAATTGCTCTGGGCGTTCAACCTGCTCGCAGGATGAGAAAATGAGAATGCTTAAAACAAGTGCGGGAAAAAGGCGATTTAAATGCATGAAATCTGAATTTAGGTGTGGGAGTTAAACAACGAAACCAGGATTGGGTTTAACAAAAAGCAATTCAATAGTAATGGGTTTCGACCACCGGTTGCCATAGGGCCCGGTAGGCCGGATCGGTTGCTCCCGGGCAGATATCCTGAAAAACACACCGGCTGTGGTCTGCTATTTCAATAATTTCGGCGAACGTACAGGGATTTTTGCTGCAAACTTTGTCTGCACACAACGTAGTTTCGTGGCAGCAACTCCGCCCAAGCGACCAGAAAAAATCATTCATTTTGGTTATGGGATGACCGGATTCCTCCGCAATAATTTTGAAAGCATCGATGCAAAAGCCCCTGACCGGTTCATCTGTGATCTGGGTTTTGCGGCCGGTGATTTTACCCCTGTAATCCTGATCTAAAATCTCCACACAGCCCAGCCTGAGCAAAACACGTTGCATGTGATAATCCATGATCGGGATAAAATGCTGCGGATCTTCAATTTTGATCAGGCCGTCCTCTTCAAGCAATTTGATCAGGAAAGTTGACTTTTTTTGCTGTGGATCACCAAAGGCTTCAAATTCCGGGAGCAACAGATACAAGCCGTATTGCCCCCGAAGCAAATTGTGCGCTTTGGAAAACATCCTTTCCACCTGGCCATCATAGGTATTCACCAGGTGGCTGGCGGCATCCCGCATTAGCCGGGCCCGTTCTTCAAGCCTGTCAAGCGTGGTATCGGCTGGTTTACCGGTGGCAGAAAATGCGGAAGCCAGTTCATGGGCAATATCCGGTAAATCGTTGTGCAACAAAAAATCAGGGTCGAGCAGGCCGGATTGTGATTTGGCCAGATCCACGAAAACATGCTCGATATAATCCCAACCATAAAGATTTAAATCGCGATGATGCAGATTATGGGTCTGATGACAAATGGCCACGGCAAAAAAATGCATCCTGAATCGGGTTTCCCGGTCTGCATCCACATTGAGGTATGGCCTGCTGTAAAATGCAGATTTCATTTTTAGGGGTTCTATCAATCCGGCCACCTGCCGGCATCTTTCAACATGCAGCGCTACCAGTTTTTGATTATGATCTCCCGGACTTTCCATGATTTTGTCAGATGATACTTTTAATCAAACGGAGTTTATGGGTGTATTTTTTCAATTGCCGGTTATAAATGCCATTGTGATCGATATCGTCGAGGCGCACATGGCCCGAGGCATGGATGATTTTGTTTTCATCAGCGATGATACCCACATGGACGATGAGGCCTTCTTCGTTATCGAAAAAAACCAGATCGCCGGGTTGTGCTTCAGAAATCATATTCAGGGTTTCGCCCTGACCAGCCTGATAGGATGAATCACGATGGAGGAGAATGCCACTTATTTTGAAAACATTCTGCACCAGTCCCGAGCAATCGATGCCCGTGATGGAACGACCGCCCCACAGGTATGGCGCCTGAAGAAACATCCGGGCATCTTTAACGATTTCGTTACGGTCAGGCTTTTCGGGAACCGGTTTTAATTCATCTGAATAAAAAAATTCGGCGCCGCTAAGGTTAAGTTTACCGCCTTTAAATCCCTCCATCGAGCTGGCGGGTAAAACAAGAATCTGATTTCCCGCATTATCCTTAACGTAGCTATACTTGCCCACCGGGAAAGCATCCGGCAATTCCTTTAATTTATGGAATTCCTCAGCAGAGATTGACATTAACTGTTTCTCATCGATGAAACCCTCATATTTATCAAGGCTACCCCTGATCAGTTTCCAACCTTTGATGGCATCCACAATTTCGAAGGTTTCGCCAAAAAGCATCTGATTCACCATTTCACTTCTTTCGGAAGCTTCTGCCCTTACGGGGATACACGTCAGGTTGCAAAATCCGTATGAATCCATGTTTTTTAATTTTTCACAATAGTAGCAAATTATTTATACTTTCGCCGTAAATTGTTTGATATGAGTTGGATTTGGGGATTTTTGCGACAGAATTACAGCTATTTCTACAAGGCAATTCTTTTTTTGATCAGTCTGGTGATCCTGGTATCTTTTTTTCCGAAGGAAGCCAAGTTCAAGTACGAATTTAACCGGGGAAGGCCATGGCCTCACGAGGACCTGATCGCACCTTATGATTTTCCTGTGCTCAAAGCCCAGGAAGAAGTTGATGCCGAACGCGAGAACGTGCTTGAAAACCATGAGTTGTATTTTGATTTCAAACTGGATCTGAACGAGAAGATCAGAAACGATTTCATCAAAAATTTTGAGTTATACTGGGCTGCCAAATACGGTGTAGTCCCTGAAAACGAACTACTTAAGCAAACCACCCTCGACCGCGGCCTGAATATCCTGAGCGCCATCATGTCGCGGGGCATCATCCAAACCATCCCCGAAATTGAAAACAAACCACCGGGTTTCAAAATCACGCTCATCATTAACAACACCGCCGAGCGGATCAAGCTTTCCGATCTGTTCACCATCCACGCTGCCTACGAAAAACTCAACGGCATGCTGGAAGAATCAGAGTTAGTGGATACGGAGGTACTGAAACAACTCCTGGAAGAATCGATCACCCAAAACGTTTTCTACAACGAAAAGGTTACCCGGGCCGAGTTGCAGGAATTCCTCGACCGTATTTCCACAACCCGTGGCATGGTGCAGGAAGGCGAGCGAATCATTTCTAAGGGCGAGGTGATCAGCAAAGAAAAATACCGCATCCTGGAATCACTGCGGAAGGAATACGAAACCAAGCTGGGGCTCGACTCCAACTATTACCTCATCCTGGCCGGGCAGATACTGCTGGTGGCCATCTCACTCACCGTGCTGGTTTTCTTCCTCTGGTTCTTCCGGCGCGACATCCTGGAAGACAACAAAAAAGTGGTGCTTATTCTGCTTGTGATCATCCTCATGGTTTTCATGGTGAGTTCGGCGCTCAGGTTCGACGTGCAATATATTTACCTTGTGCCGCTATGTATTGCGCCCATTCTCATACGGGTATTTTTCGATACGCGGCTTGCGCTATACACCTACCTCATCAACATCATCCTCATCGGATTTCTGGTACCCAACAGTTTCCAGTTTTTGTTCATGCAGCTTATAGCCGGCATCATCACCATCTTCAGCATCGTAAACCTGCAAAAACGGTCGCAGTTTCTGTTTACTTCGCTGGTGGTTTTTCTGAGTTATTCCGCCGTTTATACCGGCCTAAACCTGATACAGGAAGGCAACTTCAACACCATAAGGCCAATGGATTATGCCATGTTTGGGGGCTCGGCGCTGTTGATTCTGTTTTCATATCCGCTGATCTATTTGTTCGAAAAAATCTTTGGACTGGTCACCGATGTTACCCTGCTCGAACTGTCGAACACCAACACCAAACTGCTCAGGGAACTTTCGATGCGGGCTCCCGGAACTTTCCAGCATTCGCTGCAGGTAGCCAATCTGGCCGAAGAAGCCATTTTCGAAATTGGCGGCGACGCACTCATCACCCGGACAGGCGCTCTGTATCACGATATTGGAAAAATGGACCAGCCCATGTATTTTATCGAAAACCAGGTGACCGGTGTAAATCCGCACGATGAGCTGACCAACGAGGAAAGCGCCCGCATCATCATCGGGCATGTAATCAAGGGCATCGAAAAAGCCAAGGCTGCCAAGCTGCCCGAGCAGATCATCGATTTCATACGTACGCACCATGGCACAAGCCGTGTGGGCTACTTTTATATCATGGAGCAGAAAGAAAACCCCGACGAAACGGTGGATGCCAAACGATACACCTACCCCGGCCCAATCCCCTTCTCCAAGGAAACTTCGGTAGTGATGATGGCCGACAGCGTAGAAGCAGCCTCACGCAGCCTCAAAACAATCAACGAAGAAACCATCAATAATCTGGTGGAAAACATCATCAACAAACAAATGGATACCGGGCAGTTTGCCAACTCAGACATTACCCTGCGCGACATCAACAGAATAAAAAAGCTACTGAAAAACAAACTGATGAATATTTATCATATCAGGATTGAGTATCCGAAGTAGTGGAGCGTGTTGAGTTTTGAGTTGTGAGTTAGAGGGTTGACTCGCATAGCGCGCAGCGATTGGTGCAAAGCGCAGGAAAGAGAACTGAGATGGGAAGTTATAATACCGGGGTTAGCATTTCTGGTAATGATTTGGAACTACTGCAAATTTTGTGGAAGGTCATACAGAAAAACACACAAAAAGTCGGCAGTCCACAGTTGGCAGTCCGCAGTCGCTGTGGCTTTTAGAAGAAATCTTTAATAAAAACTTAATAAATTTCTTTTGCTATCTATTTGCCACAATTACTGCCTACTGGATACTGCAGACTGCCAACTATTTAAAAACATACAGTAACCAGCAATGAGAATTTTACCCACAAAAATGGTAGCAGAACCAATGATTTTATCGAAAAAACTCAAAACTTTACAGGAGCATATATCGATATCGAAACAGAAGCTTTGATAGCTACTGACATGCAACCTGTCCGTTCCGAAGAAATTGATCTGGAAAATTTGGGGCGCTGGCTTCATGCAGTGTATCACCAGTTTAATTATACTTTTTTATGAAAACCTGAAAAATGTTGGAAAACGAATTGATGCCCATTTTTCAAAATGATGAATTCCATTTGGTAATAAGGGTTTCAGTGGTTTGTGAGCAATTGTATCTCCTCAAAAAAAAGGTCAATGCAAACTAATCCTCATAGTTCCGCATTAAACTTTAACTTCAACAGTTATGCAAAACATAATAACAGGGAACACGACAAATATTATGACAAAAAAGAAGCAAAGAATCCTCATCGTAAGAATATTACTGGCTGTGGGCACCATAACCTCCATGTTTTTCGTGCCATGGATTTTGGTTTGGTCCTGGATATTGCCGCTGCCTGGAACAGTTCAAGGGCAATTGGATGAAGCCATGGGCCATGGTTTTGACGGGATTATCGTATATGTAGATGAGGCAGGAAAGCCTCCGGCATTTTATGCTGCGGGCTGGAAAAACCGGGAAAACAAAATTCCGGCCGACCCGCATTCGCTTTTTAAAATTGCCAGCATCAACAAGCTTTACGATGCTGTTTCTATCGCCAAACTTGTGTATGCCGGGCGTTTGTCGCTGGATAAAACCCTGGCGGATTACCTGCCTGAACTTGCTGGAAGCATTGCGTATGCCGACAGGATTACCCTCAGCATGATGGTGCAGCACCGCAGCGGTATCCCCAATTTCACGGATACGCCCGGTTTCTGGAAAAACCCGCCACAAACCGGCGAGGAAACCCTTGACCTGGTCCTTAACAAGCCTCCCAATTTTGAGCCTGGTGAAGATTATGAATATTCAAACACCAATTATTTGTTGCTCTCCCAAATCATCGAAAGGGTTACCGGGAAAAGTAAATTTCAATTCATCAAAGAGGAAGTTTTAAATCCCTTTGGATTAAAAAACACCTTCGCCTCCATGCATGAAATAAACATGGACGACCTGATGGGCGGATATTATGTTGGGATTGAAGAAGATATTAAAGCCGCTGATTATGGCTCGATGATCGCAACGGCAGAGGATGTGGGTATTTTTCTGCGTGCACTCAATGACGGTTCGGTGTTTAAGGAAGGGGAGCAGGAAATTTATTCATCCATTTACGTGTACGAACATGGCGGCCTGGTTCCGGGCTACCAGAGCATTGCAGAATACCACAAAGACATCAACACTGTTGTGATCCAGTTTGTGAACACCACCGATTTTTCGGGTTACGAATGGAATCTGGCTCATATCGTTTATAACCGGATTGTAAGGATTATTGAGAAGAACAGGAGCTAATCCTTTAATGCTGAGAAGCACATCAATCAATATAGAAGAAAACAAAATTTTAAAGAAAAAACAACATGTCACTTATCAAATGGACTAACAATTACAGTGTTGGTATTAAGGAGATCGACAACCAGCACAAGGGCCTGGTAAACCTGTTAAACGAATTATTTAATGCCATGCGTGTGGGACAGGCCAATGACGTTTTGGGCGAAATAATCAATCAACTGATCAGATATGCGCAAGTGCATTTTGCCACCGAAGAAAAATATTTTGACGAATTCAATTTTGAACTTGCTAATGAACACATTGAAGAGCATCGGCAGTTTGCCGAAAAAGTGGTGGATTTCAAAAAGGAATTCGATGGTGGGAATATCGTACTTTCCATGGAGGTTTTTAACTTCCTCAAAAACTGGCTCACCGATCATATGCTGGGCATGGACCAGCAATACAAGCAGTGTTTCCTGGAAAATGGGTTGAAGTAAAAAACATCAAACCCACAAAAATGTTAACAATCAGTTATCCAGTTAAAAAGAATTTTAAGACAGGATATCTGTTGTCTCCGGCCCCATATTAAAAAGCAAATCAAGAATACTCAAACCGGGGATAAAACCATGCTTTTCGGCGAAAGCCTGATAATAAGGCCTGAATTTAAATGAAGAAATATCAAATTTCGGGGATAGGATGTGACGGTAATCTTCCTTATCTCCAGGTTCCTTTTCAAAGGTATCGGTAACTGAGATTTTCACATCCAGGCCAATAAGTTCACAGAGCTCCTTTAAGAGTTGCATGTTGAAATCAAAAAGGTTTGTGAAGCTCTTTTGATAAAAAACTTCAATATCATCTTTGTAAAAAAGAAAAAATGGAGAGTTGGTATATGCTATTCGAATTGCCCGCCAGTGCAGGGTTTGCCAGTCGTACTGATCAGAAATGGCCACGCGGTCCACGCGAGTGTGGTTGCCGTCCACTTTGTTTACCGGAATGGTAAGCGGGAGTTTCCCGTTAGCCGTGTAAATTTCACACCGGTTGCGGAAGGTGCGTTTGGGATAGGTTTCGTATTTTTCGATTACCACTTCCGGAGCTGCGGACATCAGCATAAAATAGTGAACCGACGGCAGATAGGATGTTGGAAGTAAAACCGGCTTGTCGAGGTTCATGTCTCAAAAATTTGGACGCAAAGGTAGGGAGATATTGGTAATTGGTGCCGAAGCTACGCTTCGAGCATGCTCGAGCTTCGCTCGGCATAATTGGTGATTGGTGATTGGTGATTGGGTTATTGAGTTGATATGAAGGTGGGGTATTGGAGTGCTGGAGTGATGTAGGCAAACCGGAGGTAGAATGAAAATTAAAATGCGGTTTTCCAGTTGAAGGGTTCGCAGCCCCGACCGCAGGGAAGGGACCGCAACCTGTTTTATTTCGGTGATATCGGAAAAACATGATCAAAAAAAAAAAAGGTGCAACACCGTGGTGTTGCACCTTTTAAAGGATAAGAGAATTACAAGTTGAAATTAGTTGTTCACAGTTTCTGCTTTTTTATTCTTCAGCAGTACGTCTTCGATAACCTGCTTCAGGGTTTCCTTTGGCAGTGCGCCCTGGGCCATTTGCGGCTGCTCGTCTTTCGGGCAGAAAAGCAATGAAGGAATACTCCTGATTCCAAATGCTGCAGATAGCTCCTGCTGGTCTTCGGTATCAATTTTATAAATGTTGATTTTTCCGTCATATTCTTTCGAGAGTTCCTCAAGAATCGGAGATACAATTTTACAGGGCTGACACCAGTCT
>JAGYLT010000179.1 GCA_018400545.1 Bacteroidales bacterium | reverse complement strand
ATCCCGCGAATGTTCCGGTAAGCCTTTGCGGTGCAGGCCATGGCCGAGCCTATCGCTGTGAAGGCATACGGGTTTTTGATGCGCAGCATATTTACGGTGTAATACCGCATGTAGATTTCATACCTCAAAACCGCCCGGTCTTCTGGTTCCTTTCCGGTAAGTTGGTGATAATAAGGAATAGCCAGCGCTTTGATTTCGCCATTTTTGGCAAAAGCCAGCTTCACCTTTTCGAGGTAATCCGCCGGATAGTGGCTATCCCCGTCCATCGTGACGATGAGGTCATCAGGGCCGGCCATTTTTGACGCTTCATCCATGGCTGTTTTCCGGGCCCATCCCACACCAAAATGCTTTCCGGTCCATCCTTTTCCCGGTGAACTGCGATCGATAATCCTGCAATCAATACGGCTTTCCTGATCCAGCATGGCGATGGTTTTCTGGTTGTCCAGGCAAATGCCGTGCTTTTGCGGATCGTCCCACCAGGCATCCGGCTGGTTCATACAAAAGATCGCAACAAATTCCTGAAAGGTCTGGGCACGCAGATCCCCCAGCACCGAACCCAGGTTCTCATGCTCATTCATCAGCGGGATGGTAAGAAACAGCTTTCCCTTCAGTGCCATTTTATTAAATCGAATTTTATGGAATTGCAAAGTTAATATTGCATATGATGCTTCACGGAAAAAATAATTCCGTTTTGGGATTGAACAAATTTTTAATCTGCAATATTTATTGGGTTTACCTTCTGCCAAACCAGTGAATTATAACGATGATTTTGCATTAAACAAGCCAGACATATTGAATTGACAACTATATCTGTAAGTTGGCAGAATGCAAAATATTTACGCTTTTAAACAACAAACCTAACGCCTATGAAAAACATTAAAATTGAATTTAAATGGGCCATCATTTTCACACTCATGATGCTGCTCTGGATGGCACTGGAAAGGCTTGCCGGCCTGCACGATAAAAACATCGAATACCATTACATTGTAACCAATTTTGTTGCTATTCCTGCAATTGCGGTTTATGTGCTTGCCCTGCTGGACAAACGGAAAAATTATTTCGAAGGAAAAATGACTTATAAGCAGGGCTTCCTCACCGGCCTCATAATGACGCTATTTGTGACCGCCCTGAGCCCTCTTACACAAATATTCACAGTGAGCGTCATCACCCCGGAATATTTCCCGAACATGATTGAATATACCGTTGAAGAGGGCAAAATGACCCGCGAAGCAGCCGGGGCCAACTTCAATCTCAACAGCTACCTGCTGCAAACCCTCATTTTCACACCGGTAATGGGAATCGTAACCACGGCCATCGTGGCCATATTTACACGGAAGAAATGAAATAGTAACTGATCAGCAGAATATAAAAGCCTGCGAAAAATTCTGGGTTCAGCAGCGTCATTATTTTTATTACAGGGCAGTGAATTACCATTTTTGTACTTTTGATATTCAAAATAATTGAATATGAGAGGATACATCCAGGTTTACACAGGCAATGGCAAGGGAAAAACCACGGCTGCATTGGGGCTTGCCATGCGCGCTGCAGGCGCCGGTAAAAAGATTTTCATCGCCCAGTTTGTAAAAGGCATGCCCTATGCCGAACTGGACCTGATCAGGAAACACCTGCCCATGATCGAAATCCGACAATACGGACGCCGGTGTTTTATTCATGAAAAACCCGCACAGGAAGATATTGATGCAGCACTGGCCGGGCTGAAGAAAGTTTCACAGATCATTCAATCTCAAACGTATGATCTTATCATTTTGGATGAAGCGAATATTGCCGTGTATTTCAATTTATTCCCGATAGAAGAGCTACTTGGAATTTTAAGCAACAAGCCTAAAGATACTGAAATTGTTATCACAGGAAGGTATGCCCCGGAGGCCCTGACGGCAGTTGCAGATCTCGTTACGGAAATGAAGGAAGTTAAACATTACTACCACTCGGGTGTTGAGGCGCGTGAGGGTATAGAATTTTAATTGGCTGGCTTTTACGTCATAAGCAATTGCAAAATATTGTTGAATTTTCCTTAAATGAGTACGCCATAAAAACATAACAAAGCGATTCAATCCTCAAAAAAAATGCTACAGCCCTGCTTGTTTCATTATCTTTTTTTGAACATGCAACCCGGCCATATCAGATAAAAAACAAAAAACTTAACATTAAGTATAAAACTGAATTTCAATATTTTACATTAAAATGAAAGCATAAAGTATTGATTTTATGGCAGTTTTGTTTGATTTTAAAAAAAATGCCTCTATATTTGGCTTGTATTTAAGGGGATTACTAAACAAAAATCAAACAAAAAGTAATGAAAAAAGCAGTACTGTTATTCGTAATAGTAATTGGAGGAAACCTATGTTTAATTGGGGGCAACTACAGTGGTGGTGATGGTACAACACCGGAAACCGCATATCAAATCGCAACACAAGCCGACTTGATCGAGCTATCTGTTTCACAGGATGACTGGGCAAGTTATTTTATTCAGGTTGCAGATATACAATTCAATCCTGATGAAACTCAGGTGGATTGGGATGGAGATGGAATTAATGAACATCCCGGAGACGACGCATACGGATTTATTCCCATCGGGAATGAAAACACCAAGTTCACCGGAGGCTTCAATGGCCAGGGCTATACCATTGATGAACTTTACATCAACCGGACTTCCGGAAATTATGTGGGATTGTTTGGATGGGTGAACGGCACCAACGGGACAGTCCTTGAAAACATCAACCTTACCAACGTGGATATTGCCGGAAACCAGTACGTTGCCGGACTTGCAGGAATCTGCATGGAGGTCACCGCAGAGAACTGCAGTGTTTCTGGAGATATAAATGGTGAAAATGATTATGCAGCCGGGTTAATAGGTTTTTCAATTGGAGGTTCCATGATCTCGGATTGCCAGGCTGGCTGCAACATTGCTGGCCATTCTATGATTGGCGGAATACTGGGATATTTCAAAAGCCCGGGCATCATCCAAAACAGTCATGCATCCTGCGATATTGATGCCGGAGAGGGTGAAGCGGGCGGTTTGATTGGTTATAATCTGGGAACCATCAACAATTGCTTTGCCACGGGTAATATTTCAAGCCCATTCCTCGCTGGTGGACTGGTTGGAATCAATGAAGGAGAAATCAGCAATTGCTTTGCCACTGCCGGTGTATCTGGTACAATTATGCTCGGTGGACTGGTTGGCAGTAACGAAGGTGGATTGGTAAATAAATGCTATTCTACTGGAAACATTACCGGCCAGTATTACCTTGGCGGACTAATTGGTGAAAACAGTTTTGGCAATATATCAAATTCATTCTGGGATTTGGAAACGTCAGGCCGCACAGCCAGCAGTGGCGGTACCGGAAAATCAACAATTGAAATGAAATCCATCATGACTTATACTGACCTGGAAACTACAGGACTATCGGAAAGCTGGGATTTTATGGGCAATCCATTTGACGACTCCGGAGATGCTGATACCTGGAATATATTTAATACCGAAGTGAACGATGGATACCCGTATTTAAGTTGGCAGGATAACTCTTCCACTCCTCTGATAACCACAGCCGATGCCACCAATGTTGAGGATATGACAGCGGTCCTTGGCGGAAATATTACCGATAACGGCGGATCGCCAGTTACTGATCGGGGAATTGTATTTTCACGCATCGACAGCACACCTGCAATCGGTGAACCGGATGTGGTACAGGATGAAAACGGATCCGGAACGGGAGCATTCAGCAAAACCATTTCTGCACTGCAGCCAGCCAGCCTGTACTATTTTCAGGCATATGCCATTAATGCATTAGGTATTTCATATGGTGGTGTGAAAACATTCAATACAGGTAATGAATCCTATGTATGGAAAGGTTATGAGGACAGTAACTGGAACAATCCCTCAAACTGGCAACAGGAGCAGGTTCCGACCAACTCAAACCATGTTATCATTCCTTATATTTCTGATCAGATGCCGGCACCGGTAATCGGTGAAAGTGGATCAGCAGATTGTGTTGACCTGATTCTGGAAACGGGAGGAAAACTAACCATTGCTTCCGGGCCAAACGGAACGGGGTCGCTGATTACTCACGGCGAAATCATAAATAACGGAACCATCGAAATAATGCGGTATATCCCCGACAACAACCTTCACTTCATATCTGTTCCTGTTGTAGGATCAACAGCAGCAAATTTTTTAGGCGACTATCTTTTAAATTGGAGTGAATCAACACATCAGTGGTATGATATAGTTGACCCGGCAGATGAACTTCAACCCCTTACGGGATATGCAATGCAAATTGCAAGTGGTGCCCCGAAAACCTATTCATTCGTTGGTACACCGCTTACCGGCCAGCAAGACAGGGAAGTTACTTTTACAGAATACTCAAGCGATCCCGACGCCAATGAAGGCGCAAACCTCGTAGGAAATCCCTTTCCATCTTCTATCGACTGGAGTATGCTTGATGACATTTGGGGCGCCGCATATTTCTGGAATTCGGAAAACCAGAATTATGCATCGTGGAACAACGGGCTTTCAATAAACGGGGGATCAAGATATATTCCACCAATGCAGGGATTTTTCATTGTTGTGGATGAACCGGGAATATTTAGTCTGGATAACCAGTGCCGTACCCATGATGGTGCTATTGATTATTATAAAGACCAGAACGAAAAAATATCAAACAGCTTGCTATTGGAAGCTTACGGGTCAGGCAAGCGTGATGAACTCCTGATTTGCTTTAACCAAGATGCATCTGCAGGTTTCGACCTTAAACATGATGCTTTTAAACTTTTTCCGGAGTCAAATGATGCACCAGAGTTGTTTTCATTTTCACACCAGCTAAAGTTTGCCATCGATGTAACACCGCAGTGCGAAACCATTCAACTTGGCTTCAGGGCAAATACATCCGGCATGTATAAAATCAGTGCTAAGCAAATTGAGGATTTGCAGTATGCCTATATCGAAGATACCAGGGTTAACCAATGTCATAACCTGCTTAAAGGAGGCTACGATTTTTTCTGGAATCCGGAAATTGATAACGAAAGAAGATTTCTGATTCATTTTAAAGATTTAGAAACTGAGCATGAAGAAGTTGAATTGTCGGAAATTTCAATATATAGTTTTGGTAAGGCAATTTACATAAACGGGGCTTCAGATGGACGAATGATTCTAACAGACATGATCGGACGTACTGTATTTATGAAGGATTTTTCCTGCAATGGAACAATCGCAATCCCCGTGGATGTTGAAAATGGTGTTTATATTGTGCGTGTAGCAACACACGATACCGAAAATCAAAAAGTGGCATCACACAGCGTGTATATTGAATAGCCCATAAAAAATAGTATATTTGTATTTAAAAATGAAATAATAAAAACAAGAAAAATGAAAACAATGATCAGGACTTTATCAGGTACTTTCGCAATTGCTT
>JAGYLT010000178.1 GCA_018400545.1 Bacteroidales bacterium | reverse complement strand
GGAGCGCCCGCCTGATATGCCAAACCGCCGGTTGATGGCCACAGCAGGCGTAATACCACCGGCCTCATCAAAGTTTCCTTTAGATTGCAAACCCAACTGTGCCCGCACATAAGGCGAAAAATTCTCAAGGAAACGGTTGCGGCTTTCGGCGTAAAGCGTATCGAAAACCAGCGATGACTTGCCGCTACCCGAAACGCCCGTTACCACAGTGATTTCATTTTTTGGAAAAGCAACATCAATTCCTTTCAGATTGTGTGTGGTAACATTTCTAAAAATAATGTGGTGATCTTCGCTGATGGCCGGCGTATTTTTTTCGATGACATTTGCTTGGGAGTGCCATGATTTCAGCGCATGGGCAGTGGGCGAATTTCCTGACTGGAGCATCGCTTTGGGTGTACCCTGAAAAACCACCTTTCCTCCGCTTTTGCCACTTCCGGGCCCCAGGTCAACAATATTTCCGGCAGCAGCAATTACCCCAGGATGATGTTCGATAACAATAACTGTATTTTTGTTTTCAACCAGATTTTGCAGCGACCTGAGCAGCACCTCAACATCGGCGTTGTGTAAACCGGTGGTGGGCTCATCGAAAATATAAAGCGTGTGTCCGGCGGTGGAACGTGCCAGTTCGGTGGCGAGTTTTACGCGCTGCGCCTCACCGCCACTTAAGGTGGTTGAACGCTGGCCGAGTTTCAAATAACCCAGCCCGAGCTTGTTCATGGTTTCAACTATGCGCACGGCTTTTGGCGCATCGCTGAAAAAATCCACCGCCTGAGCAACTGACAAATCCAGCACCTGCGAAATATTTTTCCCATCGAAACTGATTTGCAAAGTTTCGTCATTGAAACGCTTCCCGGCACAGGTTTCACAAACTATTTCCACATCGCCCAGAAAGTGCATGCCCACCTGAATATATCCGGCGCCCAGGCAGTTTTCGCATCGCCCGCCTGCAACATTGAACGAAAAACGGCTTTTGTTCCAGCCGCGTTTTCGGGCTTCGGGTTGGGCGGCAAACAAATCGCGGATATGATCAGAAAGACCGGTGTAGGTGGCCGGATTGCTGCGGGGTGTTTTCCCGATGGGCGACTGGTCAATAAAAATTAGTTTACTCAGCTTTTCCCATCCTGAAACAGATTCGGATTTTCCCGGAACCTCATGCCCTTGATGCAATTTGTTTTTTAGAAAACGAGCCAGTGTATGGTTTACCAATGTTGATTTTCCGGCGCCCGAAACCCCTGTTACAACATTCATTGTATTCAGAAAAAAGCGGACTTCCTCAATTTTCAGGTTGTATTGTGAGGCGCCTTTTATGGAAATGTAATCTCTGCCTTGCGGCGATTCATCCGGGAAACGAAATTTCCTCCTTCCAGAAATGAAGTCGGCGGTGGCACTTTTTCCGGGCGGGGTATTCATCAATTCTTCGGGTGGGCAACTTAGCAGGACGTTGCCGCCATTTTTTCCGGCTGCCGGCCCTATGTCAATCACATAATCGGCGTGGCGTAAAAAATCATCATCATGTTCTACAACAACAACGGTGTTTCCCTGATCGCGCAGCGATTGAAGTACTTCGATCATCCGGAGGTTTTCGGTGGGGTGCAGCCCGATGGAAGGCTCATCGAAAATGTAGATAACATTTTGTACACCCGAAATGGCCTGCGTTGCCAGTCGCAGCCGCTGACTTTCGCCACCCGAGAGCGTGGTGGATTCGCGCATGAGCGAAAGATGGCCGGCTTGCAGTTTCTCCAAAAGTTCGGTTCTTTTGATGATTTCAGCTATCACTGGTTTTGCCACCGAAAGTTGAACTTCATCCAGACTCAATGAACGAAGTGCAAAACCCAATTCAGAGATGGGCAATTCGGAAAGGTCATGAATATTTTTACCGTCAATTTTTACCGATAATGCGTTTTGATTAAGCCGTTTTCCGCGACATTCGGGACATGGCACCGAACGCACAAAGCGCAGGATGTTTTTGTTGCGGTCGCGCTTGAGGATGTTTTCCATCACGGGAATCACTCCTTTGTAAAAACCCGTATCACGAGGTTTGGCAGTAATACCGCTCCATTTCATTCTTGATTCGAGGGTGTGTTTTCCGAAAGGAACTTCAATTTTATTACTACCGTAGAAAACGATGTGTTGCTGTTCGGGGGTGAGGTCTTTCCAGGGTGTATCCACGCTGAAACCTTCGGCACGGCAAACATCGGCGAGCACATCCATTGTTACCTGCGAGTAAATAATATAGCCGTTGGGTGCAGTGATAACGAAAGCGCCTTCGCGCAGCGATTTGTTTTCGTTGGCTACAATCAATGCCGGGTCAATGCGGTCTTCCACTCCCAGCCCGTTGCAATGCGGGCAGGCCCCGGCCGGCGAATTAAAGGAAAAGAGGTGTTTGTTGATAACAAAATCAGGGGCTTCAATTTCAGTTTTTCCAATCCTTGCAAAAAGCAGCCGCAGATAATCGTAAATTCCGGTGATGGTGCCCACGGTGGAGCGTGGATTTCGGATAACCGATTTTTGGCTCACGGCGATGGCCGGCGAAAGGCCTTCAATTCTTTCCACATCGGGCTTTTTCATCTTTCCCAAAAAGCGATGGGCATACGTAGAAAATGTGCTGAGGTAGCGTTTTTCGGCTTCGCGGAAAAGCACATCATAAATCAAAGATGATTTTCCCGAACCTGAAACGCCCGTGACTACGGTTAAACGATTGCGGGGAATTTCCACCGTTACAGCTTTCAGGTTGTTTTCTCCGGCACCGATTATTTTTATGGCTTTCATTATTTTGATGCTTAGTAATTCAATCAACCCGATTTTTACTTTTTTGATTTACCGGTAAGGTCATCGGGTTGCTGCAAAATAACCTCAATTTCGCCAACATTAAAAGCCTTTTGAATGATTGTGGTCAGCGGAATTGTTTCGGCATTTAATAACTTTACCGCCTCATTAATAAAATCAATGGTTAGATAGCATGAACGACATTTCCACCATTATCAAAGCGCTTGTTGACTTTCGCAATGCCCGCAACTGGGAGCAGTTTCACAACCCAAAAGACCTGGCGCTGGCGCTTTCAATCGAAGCCGCAGAGTTGAACGAGCTTTATCTTTGGAAGAATTACAACCAACTCGAAAGCGTTGATTTAACCCGCGTGAAAGAAGAGCTGGCCGATGTGTTTGCCTACGCTTTTATGCTTGCCGAAAAATATGGTTTCGATGTGAAGGAGATCATTTTGGAAAAAATTGAGAAAAATGGCCGTAAATATCCTGTGGAGAAGTCGAGGGATACGGCGGAAAAGTATAACCGGTTGAAATGATCATCGATTGATTTTGCGATTAATCACCGGGAAATAGCTTCCGGCTTAACCAAAAAAAAGGCTGTCCAAAATAATTACGGACAGCCTTTTCAATCATAAAATTTAATGCTTATTGAATAAGATTGATTTTTCTGTTGATTACGGTTTTATTTTCCATCACAATGTTGAGGAAATAGATGCCTCTGGTATAACCCGAAAGGTCGATA
Organism: Bacteroidales bacterium; assembly: GCA_018400545.1. The sequence continues at coordinate 1,928 of JAGYLT010000178.1, read as the reverse complement.
GCACCGGAGTGGAAATTATCCAAAACAGCCATAGTTGCACCTGTTGAATTGTAAACAGTTACAGTGGCATTTTCAACACCCGAAATCATCACCTTGCCATTGGTAGGATTGGGGAAAATATTAACTGCTTCGGCAGCCTCATTGCCAATGCCGGTTTCGATATCAAAGGTAACCGAATAGCTCTGTTTTGTTTTCATATCTTCGGCAAACACATCAATTGTTGTTGTTCCCGGAAGGGTGAAAGTTGGCACAATTACGGGTAACGCACCCTGGTGTGCTGTAATTACTTCTACGGTTGGAACTTCAACAGTTCCGGGTTCCAGAGTGATGGTGTATTCAAAAACGTCAGGTGAAAAGCCTTGCAAGGGCTCGCCGTCAATCCATAATTCAGTCACTTGTGCATCATCGGCAAATTCGCCATCTTCGATTGTGTAATCCGACTGGTAAATATAGAGCGATTCAAGGTCCTGCACGATAACCGCAACACCGAGATCATCCCACTCTTCAACATTGGTTCCGTCAAGGTCAACGGTGTACTCAAGCGAATGGGGTACTCGATCTTCAAAATCAACTGCGGTACCTACAGCATCGGGCACCATTTTCATCATTACATGTTCAAATTCGGTTTCACCATTCGACCCGACATTTCCTGTGGTGATATATTCGAAAACAACAATATAAACCGCAGCATTACTAATATCAACAAACGGTACCATATTTACCTCGATATCCATAACCGTTCCGGTAAGCGTATGCGCAGCGGCAAGATTTACCAATCCAAATTCCTGCACTGAAGCATCAAACATATTCTGAATCGTAGCCATGTTGTTGTCGGTGTAAGTTCCGTCGAGGTTTGTCCATGGCACCCAGCTCACACCATATTGGTTGCGGCGTGTACCGCCCTCGGGAGTATAGTAAGGGTCGCCTGAGCCCGGCCAGTTCATCTGGTATTTTACAAGTGTTATTTCTTCTTCGTGTGTCTCGCACCAGGGCACAAATTGGGTATTAAATGATGCACAGGGAGCACATGTTGAACTGGTAAATTCTTCCAGAGTGGGACGGTGAGCAACGGTATGGCTGACAAAATTTACTGTCTTCTCGATCATATTATTTTCCGGGTCAGCGTCCTGCGTGCCGTTCACACTTTCGATTGTCAATGACAATGTATAACTGCCAATGGGAAGATTAACAAAACCGTCGCAAACAAAATCGTAGGTTTCGCCAAAGGGAATGGACAAACCTGTGAGCTCTGTTGAAACAGGATCGCCTTCATCAACTTTCCAATCGATAATCAGACTGGTAATATCGTTCAGTCCAAAGTTTTTCACCTTTCCGCTGATTTCGGTTGGGCCGCTGGCATAAGATCCGGTTGTGATGGATGTTAAGCCGGCATCGAGATCAACCGGTGTGTACAACCACACATCATCAACGTACCAGTAGTCGAGATTGTAGAAGTTACCGCTAACAAAAATGCAGAACTGGAAATCGGCTTGCCCCACATCATCGTTATCAATTTCAATATTTTCTGTTACAGGGCCGATATCGCCTGTAGGATTGACTTCCCACACTACATTCCAGTCGCTGCCCTGCGAACGTGTAGCAGCACCAATGGAATATCCGCTGCCGGAATAATTGTCCAGAAAATGGGAGAATTCGAAAACTACACTTTCTAATCCGGTAAGATCAATTTCGGGGCTTACCAGACGCGATGTTCCATTTCCTGACACCCAGGTAAACATGGCTTCAGGTGCAATACCACCGGCAGTATTGCCATTGTTGATCGACCATTGCTCGGCAAAGCCATCGAGCGACCATTCAGCAGGAGGCATGGTGCCATTGCTGAAATCCTCCAAAATATAGGTTTGTGCTGATACTGAAACACCCAACCCAAAAAGGAAAATAAAGAGTACTAGATTTTTCATAGTGTT
>JAGYLT010000177.1 GCA_018400545.1 Bacteroidales bacterium | reverse complement strand
ATTATCCAGAAAGGCAGTGTGGAGTTTCCGCAAAAATATGGCAAACCCATCACTTACTCACGCGATGAGTTTCTCAAGCTATACGGCAGTGCTGAACTCGAAAAGTACTGCACCGAAAATGGTGAACACCCCGACAACGAAACACTACTCATCCACATCCCAAACCGCCTCGCCTTCGATGTGGACTTCTATGCCAGAAAACTCATGGCCGAAGCAGAAAAAGAAATTGGGCACTATTACCCGGCTGATGAAAATGGCAACAAGCCCATTGCCTATTACTGGGCAAGGGTGGGTACTTGCAGCAACCCTTCCTGTAAGGCTGAGGTGCCCCTGCTGAAAGGCTTCTACCTTGCCAACACCAAAAACAAACAGGTACACATTAAACCCATAATCAATAGAAACAAAATAGACTTCGAAATCAGGAAAGGTAAATTTGATGAGGAAGGATGGACTTCTCGAGGTAATTTGGTATGCCCGTGCTGTGGCAATCCAACTGATGTAAAAACACTCAAGCAACAGTTTTTGGATAACAAAACATCCGAAAAAATGCTCGCGGTTATCGTGGATGGGAAAAACGGAAAGGAATACAGACTCCCAACTCCTGTCGAACTTGAAATCATCCAAATTATTCCAACAAATGTAGAAAGGCCTTCTGAACCAATGCCTGTCAAATATACACAGGCATTGCCCTCCTGCACTTGGGGATTATCCGCTTGGGGTGAAATGTTCTCCCCCCGCCAGCTCCTGGCCATGCAAACCCTCGTAGACAAACTTCACCATATAAAAAAAGAACTCAACCCTACCCAAAACGAATACGACAAAGCCTTAATAACATATTTATCAATACTTATTGATCGGCTTTCATCCCGCCTAACGACTTTCGGTCTTTGGCATACAAAAGGCGAAAAACTAGAACAACCATTTGGTAGGCAAGCAATACCGATGGTTTTTGATTATCCTGAATTAAATCCATTTGCTATTGTAGGTGGCGGTCTATTAAATCAAGTTGCCTGGCTTGAAAGGTACTCAATTAATGAAGGTGCTAATTCATTTTACAGTATTAGTAATAATGCTGCAAGTGGCGAAAAATCTCAATTTGAACCTAAATCTATTACTGCAGTAATTACTGATCCTCCATATTATGATGCAATTGCCTATGCTGATTTATCTGATTTCTTTTATATTTGGTTAAAAAGAACTTTAGGTGATTTATATCCACTCAATTTCTCAACTCCGCAATCTCCTAAAGCAGAGGAATGTACCGCGCTAAAACATCATCATAATGGCGATCTTAAAGCAGCAAAACAACATTTTGAAGATAAGCTATTACAGATTTTTGATACTATTGAGATGCAAACTTCAGATATTGTTTCAATAATGTTTGCCCATCAAAGCACGGACGCTTGGTCCACCCTATGTAATTCTATTCTTGGAGCAAGAATGAATATTACGGGTAGTTGGGCAAATGATACGGAAATGACAGGGGCATTAAAAACCGACAAGGCATTCCTATCTTCCTCTGTTACTGTAGCAGCTGTACCCTCTATAAAAACTGGTATTGGGGAATTTAAAGTTGTTAAAAGAGCCATTGAAGCCTTAGTTCTTTCGGAAGTCAAAGAACTCTACAGCCTCGGTTTCCGCGGTGCCGACCTCCTCACCGCTTGCTTTGGTCAGGCTGTTAGTGTCTTTGGGCAATACGAAAAAGTGGAAAAAGCAGATGGTACCGAAGTCACTGTAGCCGAGTTATTGGAGATGGCACGAGAATCAGCCTTCAATGCCTTACTCAAAGGTTTCGATGGCGACGATTTTACAAAATTCTACATCGGCTGGCTCCAGCTCTATGGCTTCACCGAAAGCGAGTTCGACGATGCTGCCAAATTCAGCCGTGTGGGACTCAGCATCAACGTAAACGAACTGTTCACCGAACACATTCTTATCAAAAACGGCAACAAGCAAACCCTCGGCTCCTATACCGACAGGCTGGCAGCCGACAAAAACCTTGGCCTGCGTGGTAACAGCCACCTCATCGACCTGGTACACCGCACCATGTCACTATATCAGGGTACCGACCGCAATGCACTCCTCCACCACATTGCCAGGCACGCATCTTCACCAGACAGCAGCTTTTGGCGTGTTATCACTTCCTTGTGCGAAGTATTGCCACAAGGCAGCTCCGACCTAAAGCAGGCTTCCGGTCTGCTTGCGATTAAGGAAAGTCTCATCCGCGACAGCAAAACCATAACCCAATCAGCTACCGAACAAATCAAACTTGAACTTTAAATACCATGGCAATCAAACAATCTCAACAAGACAACTTATTCAAGGCCTTCGGCCTTTTCATCGAAGCCTTCAGGCCTTATGTAGTTTCTGTATTACAAAAAGAAGCCGACGACAAATGGCCGGCATGGTTTGTCGAGGCATTGTTCCCCGCTCAGCGTGAAAATTGGAACACCGGTCTCCGCTCAGGATCAGCACCCGAAGCATTGATAGATTATCCGCATCTCAAAGCTTTCACGCTTAAATACCGCGACTTACTCCGTACCGATTTTAAGAAAGAAACAAATAAACTGGCTACACGGCTCGAAACCATCTCCGATACCCGTAACAAACTGGCTCACTTCCAGGAAATATCCGACGATGAATTTGCTGAAACATTCATCCATATGAAAAGCATTGCCCGTTCATTGCAGATGGACGAATTGGAAAACGAACTGGCAATTCTTCAAAGCTCAGAAGCCGAAAAACCGGCACCCAAACAAACCAAATCACACATAATATCCGATAAGCCCGAGCCCTGGTTCCGGGTCGTAACTCCCCACCTCGACATCAGGCAAGGCCGCCTGGATGAGTCTGTGTTCGCGGCGAACCTCGCAGAAGTTTCACTCGGCAATGGACGTGAAATCTATAACAACCCTGTTGTTTTCTTTTCCAAAACCTACCTTACAGCTGGTTTGAAAAATGTTGCACGAACAGTCATCAAAGGCCTAAATGGCGACGAAGATGCCGAAAACAGGGTCATTTCGCTTCAAACAGGATTTGGCGGTGGCAAAACACACACGCTAATCTCCCTTTACCACCTTGCACGTTGGGGGCGCAAAGCTTCTCAATCCTCTTTTGCGTCTGAATTGCTTCAAGCCACAGGCGATATCAATTTTAATTCAGCCAGCATAGCAGTATTCACCAACACCACAAACGACCCAGTGCAAGGCCGTCAGGTAAATGATACCACAATTCGAACAATTTGGGGCGAGCTGGCTTACCAGCTTGGTGGTGCAGAAGCATACGAACTTGTCAAAAAAAATGATGAAGAACGAGCTGCTCCAAAAGGTCTTTTCAAAAAAATCCTCGAAAAATGCAAACCTGCACTCATCCTCATTGATGAGCTGGCCGACTATTGTGTAAGTGCTTCTGCTCAAACTGTTGGTGCATCAACCCTCTCTGACCAAACAATCAGCTTTATGCAGGAACTTACCGAGGCAGTTGCTGCAACCAATAACTGCGTATTAGTTGTCACGCTTCCGGCCAGTCCACAGGAAGTAGGCAATACCTCTCAGGCCCACACCATACTCAATAGCCTGCAAAAAAGGGTAAGCCGCGTAGGTGCCGACACCCAACCAGTATCCGATGACGAAATTTATGAAGTAATCCGTCGCAGACTATTCGAAGAAGTAGGTGATACCGACACCATAAACAAAGTTGTTGATGAATATATTAAACTTTACAAAAACCATAAAGGGGAACTGCCTGCTAATGCAAACAGATTAGATTACAAGGACAAATTACTTAAATCCTATCCGTTCCACCCCGAGCTAATTGATGTTTTTCGTGTCCGTTGGGCAAGCCATCACGACTTTCAACGCACCAGAGGCGTACTGCGTCTGCTGGCAACCATCGTCAGCGATTTGTGGAAACGTCAGCAAAATTTATCTGGCGGGAATCTGCTTATTCAGGCCGGAATGATCAATTTTGTAAACCTCGATGCGCTCGCTGCACAGCTAAAAAAGCTCTATGGCAATGGATATGATTCTGTAATTACAGCTGATGTGGCAGGTTCGTCATCAAATGCCTTCAAAATTGACGGCAACAAAAACGAATATGGCCAATGGGGGCTAACCCAGTCAATTGCTTCGGTAATCCTGATGAACTCTTTTGGCAGCGATGGTACCAATAAAGGTGTTTCCGTAGCCGACTTAAAGCTAAATCTATTATCTCCTCATGGCTACAACCATAACAGCATCAACGGTGCCCTTGATGAATTAGAAAGTAGTGCCTACTACCTATACCATACCCAATCAGGAGCATCAGCAAAACGCTACTGGTTCCACACAAAACCCAACATCAACATCCTTATCAACCAAGCCAAAGGAGACGTGAAACACCATGATATCACCTCCGAAAGTATGGATAGGGCAAGCAAAAGAACAAACTATATATCTCTATTCAACGTATTGGTTAACCCTGGCGAAGATATTCCCGAACAAAAAAAACCTACGCTGATAATCCTTAGTCCGGATAATCTGGCAAATCCTGATGGCGTGAATGGGCGGACACTTCCGCTTATTACACGTATAGCCACAAAAAAAGGGAACAGCGAACGCATCTACCGCAACACCATCCTATTTCTACTATGCTCCGAACTCGGTATTGGCAGATTACAGTCTGAGCTAAGGGAATACCTTGCCTGTCTCAAAATCAATCAAGACTACCAAGGCCAATTGGAACCCGAACAAAGATTAGACCTTAAACGTCGTATAGATGAGTCCAATCGTCAAGCGGACATAGCATTGGTTAAAGCTTACTCCATAATTGTAAAATATTCAGCCAAAAATGGACCGGAAAAACTTCTACTAAAGCAATTTTCTGAAGGCTTCGAAAATCAGATTAACAATAACCTGGTCAACTTACTTAAAGACGAGGAGTGGCTGCTGATGGATGGCATAGGTTTAAATACGCTTCGCAACCAAAATCTGCTTCCAACGATAGAAAGCTCTATTAAAGTTAAAGACGTTTACGAGGCATTCCTTCGCTTTGATGATAAACCTATGGTTGCCGGCACCCATGCAATCACCACAAGCCTGCTTCGCTACTGCATGGATGGCCATTTTTGTATTGCATCAGGCGACGGCACCAAATTTACACGCTACTATTGCAAAGAATCAATACCCCATTTCGACATCACTGACGATACATATTGGCTCGTCCACATCGACAATAAACCACTTACTCCAACTTCAACGGACATTCCAGAAGAAACCCATGTTTCAGGCATTCATCAATCTCCTTCAGTTACACCGAGGGTAGAAGAAGAACTTGATATTTCACAGGCAGATAACATCAGACGATTCGCCGCGATCACAATATCAGGCAAAGTCCCCCTCGAAAACTACACTGAGCTTTTCAACTACTTCATTGCCCCATTCGCAATGAGCGGCAATAAGATT
>JAGYLT010000176.1 GCA_018400545.1 Bacteroidales bacterium | reverse complement strand
AGTGGAACGCCCGGTAATAGCTGGTCAACCAATCAAAATACAGGTATTGTTGTCGATTATTTTGGCCCGAACGGATTGGGTTATATTCCTGCCACTCCGGCTGAACTTGGTGGCTGGAACAATGGCAGTACCCAAATGGTTATTGATGCGATCAACGATGGCGCATTTGCACTTCAACACCGCGACCACGGATCAACGACAGGCTGGGGTGAGCCGGATTTTCAAAGTGCCGATATCAACCAGCTTACTAATACGGATAACAATGAATTTGTTTTCGTATTCTCCATCAACTGTTTAACCGGTAAGTACAACATGAGTGGTGAATGTTTTACTGAGAAGTTCCACCGCCACACCTCAGGTGGCCAGAATGCCGGTGCCCTTGGTGTAATTGCTGCGTCAGAAACATCCTACTCATTTGTTAATGATACCTATGTTTGGGGTATGTTTGATAATATGTATCCTGATTTTATGCCGGATTATGGCCCTTACGTGGAGGAGCGGGGATTCCTTCCTGCTTTTGGTAATGCCGCCGGTAAATATTTCCTCCAGCAAAGTAACTGGCCTTACAACACCAACAATAAGGAAGTTACCTACCACCTGTTCCACCATCATGGTGGCGCTTTCCTGCAGGTTTATACCGAAGTGCCTCAGGCGCAAAACGTAACACACAACCCGATTCTTTACAGCGGTGAAAGTACATTTACCGTTGTTGCCGACCAGGGTGCTTTCATTGCACTTACTGTTAACGGCGAAATTATCGGAACTGCATTAAGCAATGGTGGTGCCAATAATATCACTATCGAACCACAGCTTCCGCCGGATGTAATGGTGGTAACCGTTACTAAGCAGGACTACTTCCGTTATCAGGCCAATGTGGATGTGATTCCGCCAACCGGACCATATGTAGTGGGTGATTCATATGAAATTAACGACCCAACCGGGAACAACAATGGTATGCTTGATTATGGCGAAGCTGTAACACTGGATATGACTGTAAAAAATGTTGGTGTAGAAACAGCTACCAACGTGGAAGTTACCATGACCACCTCTGATCCTTATATTACCATTACCGATGGTAGTGAAGTTTTTGGTGATGTAGCTCCTGATGGAACAGTAACAGTTGCAAATGCTTTCGCACTCGAAGCAGACGAAAATATTCCTGACGGACACGTTGCTACGCTTGAGCTCAGCTCTACTGACGGCACTGAAGTTTGGGAAAGCTACCTTTCAATCGAAGGTCACGCACCGGAACTTAAATTTGTTGAATACACCATTGATGATTCCAATGGTAACAATAATGGATTCCTCGATCCGGGCGAAACTGTTGTTATGACAGTTACCGTTGAAAATTCTGGTTCATCGGATGCTTATAACGTGATGGCTGATTTAAGTGGTACCGATCCTTACGTAACTGTTCTTACAACCGATCCACAGGAACTGGGTACCCTATTGCCGGAAAGCAATGGTACAGCAGACTTCACATTAATGGCTGCTTCAAACACACCATTCGGGCACACCACAGTTTTAGATATTGATATGACCGCTGATATGGGCGTAAGCCAATCAGATGAACTGACCATTGTGTTTAGCGATTACTGCGAGGCTTCAACCAACACGGAAGATGAATGGATTGCTCAGGTTATCTGCGGTGAAATTGATAACTCAAGTGGCTGGCAAGGTGGTGTGGCCGATTACACCGATATTACCGTTACCCTTGAACCTGGTGTTGAAGTCCCAATTACTATCGAAAACGGAAATGCATGGTCGGGCGATAAAGTTACAGTCTGGATCGACTGGAACCTGAATAAAGAACTCGGAGATGAAACCAATGAAACATTCGTATTAACAAATGTAGGTGGCCAGGGTCAAACATTTACCGGAAACATTGTTGCACCAATTGACCAGCAGAGCGGGCAGTTCAGAATGCGTGTAAGGATGACCTATTCTTCCGATCCTCAGCCATGTGGTTCGTCAAGCTACGGAGAAGTAGAAGATTATACTGCTGTTGTTGGCGCAGGATTGTATTACGAACCTCCTCAAAATGTTGCTGCCACGGTAGTTGGCAACGATGTTACACTAGTATGGGAGGCTCCGGAACCTATGGATTTAGATGTAATCGGTTACAATGTTTATATGGATAACCAAATGGTTGCTGCAATGGTAAACGAACTTACTTACATGCATGAAGATTGTCCGGATGGAAGCCACTGGTTCTCGGTATGTGCAGTTTATGAAGGTGGTGGTGAATCAGGATTGGCCACACCAATTCATGTGGAAATTGGAGATTTACAAGGTAAGCTTCAGGGTTTTGTTCGTGATGCGATTACAAACCTTACCATTGAAAATGCATGGGTTACCGCACTTAACACCGATTATGGCGCAGTAAGTTACTCAACGCCGTTTGGTCATCACTATACATTGCACCTTGGCAATGGCGAATATGATATTGTATGCGCAGCCGAAGGATATCAGCCTGTAACCATCAATGATATTTATGTGCCGGAAGGTGCCACCAAAACCATGAATTTCTATCTCTACCCAACAGATTTCGGTGGTGATATTCCTGATATGCTCACAGGCTTAAACGAAAGCAGTTTTGAAACACTTGCCATGTATCCAAACCCTGCGAAAGACGAGGTGAATATTAACGCAAGTGGCATCATCCAGTCTGTTAAGATCATGAACAACATGGGTCAGGTAGTATTTCACCGTGAAGTAAACGAACAGGAACTGAAAATAAATACCACGAATTTTATGAAGGGTGTTTATTTTGTTGAAATCCATACAGATAAAGGAATCAGCGCTGAAAAGCTGATTATCAAATAAATCGAAATGATTAAATACAAAAAAGGGGCTTCAGTGATGAGGCTCCTTTTTTTATGCATTTGTTCACGACACTATAAAATGGTGAAAGCTGTATTTTTGCCACTGAATAAAACCTATGAATTATGTACAGATCCTTTATTTTAACAGCTTTGATAATTTTCCCTGTATTCACTTTTTGGGGGATGGCTCAAACTTATACCAGCGCCGACGGAGAACAACCAAAAATCGTCAATCCTATCCTCCGGGGTTTTAATCCTGATCCTTCTATCGTTCGTGTTGAGGATGATTATTATATCGCCACCTCCACTTTCGAGTGGTTCCCCGGCGTTCAGATTCACCATTCCATGGATTTGGTCAACTGGCAGTTGATCGGCCATCCCTTAACCCGGAAGTCCCAGCTCGACATGGCCGGTAATGCAGGATCGGGAGGGGTTTGGGCACCCTGCCTGAGTTATGATGATGGCTTGTTTTACCTGATCTATTCCAATGTTAGAAATCTCTCGGGTGGATTTGTGGATGTGGACAATTACCTGGCTACTGCTCCCGACATCAATGGCCCGTGGTCGGAGCCCATATTTTTGAATAGCGGAGGCTTTGATCCTTCCATGTTTCATGACACGGATGGACGCAAATGGCTGCTGAATATGGTCTGGGATTTCCGGTCGTCCAATAAAAGTGGTGGAATCCTGTTGCAGGAATATGATCCTGTTCAGCAAAAGCTGATTGGTAAGCCGGAATTGATCTTTAAGGGAACAGAAGCCGGTGGGACAGAAGCACCACATATCTATAAACATGGAGGATATTATCACCTGATGACTGCAGAAGGAGGCACAGGTTACGATCATGTGGTTACCATGGCAAGGTCGAAAGATATTTATGGTCCTTATGAACTGGATCCGGGCAACCCCGTTCTCACCTCCCGGAACGATTCAACGCTGGCCCTGCAAAAAGCCGGGCATGCCTCGCTGGTTCAAACGCCGGCCGGGGATTGGTTTATTACCTACCTGGTTGGGCGCCCACTTCCGGAAACGAAATATTGCAATCTGGGACGCGAAACGGCCATCCAGCGCTGCTACTGGAACGCGGAAGGCTGGCTGCGCATGGCCAACGGCAGCAATACCCCCGATCTTGTGGTTGAAGCTCCCGGAATGCCGGCTCATACTTTCCCGGAGCCTGAGGAGGTTGATCATTTTGATGATGATGCCCTGAACATCCATTTTAACACTTTGCGGGAGCCTTTCGATTCATCATGGGGAACACTCACTGAAAGACCCGGTTATTTGAGACTTCATGGCAGATATTCCCCAACCTCCAGGTTTTCGCAAAGCCTTGTAGCAAGAAGGCTGCAACACTTCAGGGCGAGAATTCAAACCGCTGTTGAATTTAACCCCACCGACTTCAGGCAGATGGCGGGATTGATTTGTGTGTACAACGAAAAGAATTTTCGGTATCTGCGTATCAGCTACAACGATAGTATCGGTCGCAATATAGCGGTAATCAGCGTGGACCGCGGAAGCCCTGAAATATCCGAAATATCTGATATCCCTGATGAGGGAAAGATCTATCTACGGGCAACATTTTATTATAGTAAACTTAAATTGTTCTGGTCGATTGATGGTACCATGTGGCGACAAGTCGGGCAAACCTATGATGCCGGAAAACTTTCTGATGACTATTGTCGTGGGTTTACGGGAACTTTTATTGGTGTTACCGTAAACGACATGACCGGGCAAAGGCTGCATGCCGACTTTGATTATTTTAGATATAAAGAGAATTAGCCCGGATTATTCATCACAAAATGATGGATTCTACGGGTTAAAACCCCATTACATCCTGGGTTGTTTACCGCTCCCTGAAAATAACCTCAAGTACTGTTTGTCCAACTACTCTGAGTGTAGCCGGATCGATTTGCTCCAGGTTGTCATTTACCGTATGCCAGTGTTCGTAAAAGGTGCCGTTGGCAGATTCCGGGTCCAGGTGGATGATGTTGATCATAGGGATTTGCGCAATCGAATTCACAAAATAATGGTCATCCGTAATGTAGCCACCTTCCTCATAAATAAAATAATCATCGTAACCGATTTCGCCAGCAATATTCCAGACTTTCCTGGTAATGTCCGGAGCGTAATACATCGAGAAGCCTTCCATCGGGAAAACCGCATCGGAGGCCCCGACCATATCAAGCAAAATCCCATATCGGGCAGAATAACCCGGGATATGTGCATTCTTCGACCAGTATTGGGAACCCAGCCCCCATGTTTCGGTCGATTGGTTGGTTTGGTTATCCTGGGGAGGGCCGTAATCTTCCAGGTCGAAAAGGATAATGTCGATGCCAATGCTTGGTGCCTGCCGGCTGAGTTGTCTGGCGATCTCGATCAGAACCCCGGTCCCGCTGGCTCCGTCATTGGCCCCGTCGATGGGTGTGTTGTGGTTTTCAGGTTCCGGGTCGTGATCGGCGTATGGGCGTGAATCCCAGTGTGCACCCAGCAATAGACGGCTTTTTTGATCCGGATTGAAACTTGCGATGATGTTTTTTCCGTCAAAAATTTTGTTGTTGTACGTCCGCGACTTAAATTCCTGAACCATCACTTTATCAGCATACTTTTTCAGGGTTTGCTCCAGCCAGGCCGCACATTTGGCGTGTGCTGCGCTTCCCGGAACACGAGGCCCGAAAGCGAGTTGCTTTTCCACAAAA
>JAGYLT010000175.1 GCA_018400545.1 Bacteroidales bacterium | reverse complement strand
TTTTGGGCAGTTTATCCATGCCGGCGGTTTTAATGATAACCCCAAATTCTTCAAGCGTTTTTTTAGCGAAGTCCACCCCAAACTCTTCGCGATTTCCCCAGATGGCCTTATTCAACTCTTTTTGGTGTATCACACGCTTGAGGTATGATAAAATGAATCGCGGCATCATCCTGGCCATGCCGGGATTCTTATCCTTAAACACTTTTTCAAGGTCAATAAAGTTTTCGGTGATCACTACCGGCTTATTGGATTCCTGAAGTTCTGACATACCAAGTTTTTGAAAAGAATCACAAAATTAAGGAATATCATTCTAAGGCTTGAATATTTCCTGATTTTTGCATAACATTGCAGCTTAAACCCAAAAAAATCAACCCACTTAAAATCTAAAACACATCATGAAACCATTAAAAAATCTAAAAATCCCTTTTCCATTAACTTTTTTGAAAACACATTCTAATGATGTAAAATCGCTGTAGGCCATTATTAACAATGGTTATAGGCACTACCACTGTAAAATATTGGTGGTAAAAAGTGCAAAAAGTTATTAACAGAGTGGTAATTTGTGCCAATTTTCGCTATATATTTGGCCTTCAAAACACAAAATGTGGTAAACCTAACGTCAACATATGAGTGTAAAGTGGACAACAAAGGCAGGGTGATGCTGCCCGGAAAGCTCAAGCAGGAGCTCTCGGAAGCACTGCCGGGCGGGTTTATCATGAAACGCAGTGTTTTTAGCCAGTGCCTTGAGCTTTGGCCAAAGGAGGAATGGGATCAAAAACTTGCCGAAATCAACAAACTAAACCGGTTTGTGAAGAAAAACGCCAAATTCATCCGCAAGTTTCTGGCCGGAGTAAAAGCTGTTGAAGTAGATGGTACCGGACGGATCAACATCCCAAAAGAGTTGATGGCATTTGCCGGAATTAATAAAACCATCGTTTTCACACCGCAAATTAACATCCTGGAAATGTGGGATAAAGACCGCTATGAACAGGAGGTGAACTACGAAGATGATGATGATGAAGACTTTGGCACACTGGCAGAGGAAGTGATGGGCGACAAGAAACCTGAAAGTGAATAGCAATGTACCACCAGCCTGTTCTTTTACATGAAAGCATCGAAGGCCTCAACATCAGGCCGGACGGCATTTACGCGGATGTAACTTTTGGAGGCGGAGGTCATTCACGTGCTATTCTTGAAAAACTCAAACAAGGACGGCTCATCGCTTTTGATCAGGACAAAGACGCCCTGGACAATTTAATCGACGATAATAAATTCACATTGGTAAACCATAATTTCAGGTATTTGAAAAACTTTCTGAAATATCACGATGCAATGCCTTTGGATGGTATCCTTGCAGATTTGGGAGTCAGCTCGCACCAGTTCGATGTTGCGGAGCGTGGGTTTTCAATGCGTTTCGACGGTGAGCTGGACATGCGCATGAATGCCGGCCAGAAAAAATCGGCAGTGACCGTGCTTAACACTTATACTGAGACGGAGCTAAAACACATTTTCAGAAATTATGGTGAATTGAACAACGCCGGCGCCCTGAGCCATGCCATTGTAAAACAACGAAATCAAAAAGCCATCAAAACATTCAGCGATCTGGAAGGGGCCATCGGCAGGTTTGCCCGGCGCGGCAAGGAAAATAAATTTTTTGCACAGGTGCTTCAGGCGTTGCGCATCGAGATAAACGATGAACTGGAAGCGCTAAAGGAAATGCTCGTTCAGGCAGCCGATGTTTTAAAAGAAGGCGGGAGGCTGGTGGTGATCAGCTATCACTCACTGGAGGACCGCCTCGTGAAAAATTTCATCAAATCCGGAAACTTTGAAGGCATCCGGGAAAAAGATTTTTACGGCAACCCGAAGCTGATTTTTGAACAGATAAACAGAAAACCCATTACCCCGGCTCCGGAAGAGTTGCAGGAAAACAACCGCTCCCGGAGTTCACGATTAAGAATAGCATCCAAATTAAAACCCCTTAAATCATGACAAAAAACGCCAACAAAATCAAGCACAGGCCAAAGCCTGAAAGCAGGCCAAAGAAGGCCGGAAAAAAGAAAAACAACCGCATCCTGAAAAGCACCCACGATGCCCTTGACGGATCATTTCTGAGAAAAGGCAACCTGGGCGAAAAAGTACGCTTCATCCTGTTTCTGGCTGCACTCGGACTGATCTACATCGCAAACAATCATTTCGCCGAGAAAAAAATCAGGGAAATCGACCACCTCAGGAAAGTAAACAAAGAACTGAGTTTCGACCACCTGCGGATGAAAACCCAGCTTAACGAAAAAAAGCGGGCATCCTACCTGGCCGAAAAGCTCAAGCCTTACGGAATTAAACCGTCTGTTGAACCGCCGGAAAAACTCGTAGCCAACCCTTAGATATTTGCGCCATGAAAAAATCCGCCAAGAAAACACAACAACAGGGGCCCGGCAAAGAAAGCATGGTAAGGACGTACTTTGTGTTTATCCTGCTGTTTTTATTTGGAGTGGGCATCATCATCAAAGCCGCTCACATCCAGATTTTTGAAGGCCCGGTGCTGAACGAGCGTGCCGAAAAAATCGAGTTTAAATACACCGAAACCGAAGCCATGCGGGGCAACATCTATTCATCGGACGGCAACCTGCTGGCAACCTCCATCCCGATTTTCGAAATCCGCTTCGATGCGGCCTCTACGCATATTCCCGATGCATTGTTCAACGACAGCGTTTCGCACCTTGCGTATTACCTCTCCAAAATGTTTGGCGATCGCACCAACTGGGGCTACAAACAATACATGATCCATGCGCGCAAAAAAGGGAACCGCTACCTCGCCATTCAAAAAAACGTAACCTACGACCAGCTTTCGGAAATGAAAAAGTTCCCGATTTTTAACCGGGGGACCATCAAGGGCGGGCTCATCGCCGAAAGGCAGATTACCCGCGAATATCCTTTTGGCATCATGGCAAAGCGGACGCTGGGTTATGCCCGCGTAAACGAAAAAGACACCATACTGGTGGGGCTGGAAGGCTATTTTAACGAATACCTCCGCGGTACGCCCGGCCGGCAGCTCAGGCAGCGTATGGCCAACAGGGCCTGGCGTCCCGTTTACAGCGAAAACGATATCGAGCCCCACAACGGCAAGGATATCATCACCACCATCGACACCTATCTGCAGGATGTGGCCGAAAACGCGCTGATGAAGCAGCTCAAAAGCCAAAATGCGAAAAAAGGTACGGCTGTGCTGATGGAAGTTGAAACCGGTGAAATTAAAGCGCTGGCCAACCTGGTGCTCAACGAACGCGACAACACCTACAACGAAACCTATAACCTGGCCGTGGGTGAAGCCTTCGAGCCGGGCTCGACTTTTAAAATGGCTTCACTGATGATTGCCATGGAAGACGGCACACTGGAAAAAGTGGATTCGGTGGAGACTGGTGATGGTTGGACCATGTTCCACGGGAAAACCATGAATGATTCACATTCGATCGGCGAAGACGGATGGGCAACCCCCGAAGAATGCCTGGTGCTATCATCCAACGTGGGCATCTCCCGAATCATTTATGATAACTACACCGGCAGGGCCTGGGATTTTTACAACGGCCTTACCAAACTGTTTCCCATGGAAGCGACAGGCATTGAAATACATGGCGAACCAAACCCGGGAATCAAAAATCCCGGCGACAGAAACTGGTCGATGGTAACCCTGCCCTGGATGTCGATTGGATATGAGATGACCGTTACGCCGTTGCAGATGCTTACTTTTTACAACGCCATCGCCAACAATGGCGTGATGGTAAAACCGCAACTGGTAAAATACATCAGCGAAGCCGGCCGGATGACCGAAACGTTTGAACCCGAAGTGATTAAAAAATCGATCTGTTCCGAAAAAACCCTCAGGATGGCAAGAGCATATCTTGAAGGGGTTGTTGAGCGGGGAACGGCAAGTAACATTAAAAACGATATCTATAAGATTGCCGGAAAGACCGGCACTGCCAAAGTGAACGAAAACGGGGTTTACGTCTCCAAATACAACGCATCGTTTGCGGGCTACTTCCCGGCCTCCAAACCGAAATACTCGTGCATTGTGGTGATCTTTCAGCCCAACGAAGGGCACTACTATGCCACGCAGGTGGCAGCGCCGGTTTTCAAGGAAATTGCCGACATCGTTTACGCTACCGAAATAGATATCCATCCCGAAAATCAGCATCAACAAAAATTGATGATTGCCGACGGAGGGCAGATATCAAAGCCGGCAATTAATGTTGACAGTACTGCCACATTTAAGGAATTCATGAAACGGAAAACCATCCCCGATGTAACGGGCATGGGTGCAAGCGATGCAATATATCTGCTCGAAAACATGGGCCTCACCGTTCGTGTGAAGGGCCGCGGACTGGTAAAGAAACAATCGCTGAAACCCGGTTACGCATATAATAAGGGAGATCATATTTATCTGAATCTGGAAATTTAATCGATTTGAAAAAACTCGCAGACATACTGGCCGATGTGAAGGTTCTGGAATCATCCGGAGATATGGATATCCGCATTAAAAATATCACATTTGATTCAAGAACTCTGAAAACGGGCGACCTGTTTGTGGCTGCCAAAGGCACGCAGGTGGACGGTCACAAGTTTATCGGCAAAGCCATCGATTCCGGGGCTTCTGCAGTAGTTTGTGAAAACTTGCCGGAAGATATCACCCAAAAGGTAACTTTCGTCCGGGTGGAAAATTCAGCGCGAGCACTGGGACAGATGGCTTCCACACTTTACGACCATCCATCCCGCGAAATGAAGCTGATCGGGATAACCGGGACCAACGGCAAAACCACAGCGGTATTCCTGCTTTATCAACTTTATAAACTGCTCGGTTTTAAGGTGGGATTGCTTTCCACCATCGAAAACCGGATTGGCGATACTGTCATCAAATCAACACATACCACGGCTGATGCCGTTCAGATCAACAGGAACCTCGCTGCAATGGCTGATGCGGGCTGCGATTACTGTTTCATGGAAATCAGCTCGCATGCCATTGCGCAGGAACGCGTTGCAGGACTCCGGATTTCCGGGGCAATTTTTTCGAATATCACCCACGACCACCTGGACTATCACGGCACTTTCGACAAATATATCAAAGCCAAGAAAAAGCTGTTTGATGAACTGCCAAAAGATGCTTTCGCACTGGCCAATGCCGACGACAAACACGCCGGGGTGATGCTCCAGAATACAAAAGCAAAAAAATCGACCTACAGCCTGAAAAACGTATCGGACTTCAAGGGTAAAATCCTTGAAAACCTTTTCGAAGGCCTGCACATGCGCATCAGCCACACCGATATCTGGACGAAGCTGGTGGGCAGTTTTAACGCCTATAACGTGATGGCGGTTTATGCGGCAGCCTGCCTGGAAGGACAAAACCCGGGAGAAGTGCTGCTGAACATCAGCAAACTGGAACCCGTGGAAGGACGCTTTGAGGTGCTACAAACCAAATCGGATATTGTGGCCATTGTGGACTATGCCCACACTCCGGACGCCTTGAAAAATGTGCTGCAAACCATCAATAAC
>JAGYLT010000174.1 GCA_018400545.1 Bacteroidales bacterium | reverse complement strand
TAAATGAAATCCAGGAGGTTTACCGCCTTCAGGGTGTAAAAATCAACGATAAACACTTTGAGGTAATTGTTCGCCAGATGATGCGTAAAGTAGAGATAGAAGATCCGGGCGATACCAAATTCCTTGAGAAAGAACTCGTGAATAAAATCGATTTCCAGGAAGAAAACGACTGGATATTCGGTAAGAAAGTGATAATTGAACCGGGTGATTCATCGATTTTCAAAGCCGGACAAATTGTTTCGGCCAGGAAGCTCAGAGACGAAAATTCGCAATTGAAACGTAAAGACAAGAATCTGATCGAATCCAGGGATGCGCAGCCCTCAACCGCCCGCCAGGTATTACAGGGTATTACCAAAGCATCGCTGCAAACCAACAGCTTTATCTCAGCCGCATCATTCCAGGAAACTACCAAGGTATTAACCAACGCATCCATAAACGCAAAATCCGACACCCTCAACGGGCTGAAGGAAAACGTAATTGTGGGGCACAAAATACCTGCCGGTACCGGATTACGCGAATACGAAGACCTGATCGTAGGTTCAAAAGAAGAATACGAAACGCTGGTTCATCCCCGACAACGCGAGGAAATTTAGAACCGGATGCTGAATCATAAATGAAAACCAGAAGAACAAATCTTTTGGTTTTCATTTTTTAAGCAAGTGCATCAGAAACAAAGCATTAAGTATCGATTACATTTCCCCAGGAAATACCTAGGGGAATTACGTGGTAAATGGTATCAATTTCTCAACAAATAAACACACAAAAATTAAAGAATATGGAACCGAATCAACAAAACAAAGGAAAACTGAACATCGAACTTCCCGATGAAGTTGCGGAAGGAATTTATGCCAACCTGGCTATCATACAGCATTCACGATCGGAGTTTGTGGTGGATTTCATCAAAATGCTACCCGGTATCCCAAAAGCTAAAGTAAAATCAAGAATTATTCTTACCCCGCAGCATGCCAAAAAATTATTGCGGGCACTTCAGGAGAATGTAAAAAAATTCGAATCGATGCATGGCGCCATCAAAGAATCGGAACTGGAAAACATGCCGTTCAAACTTGGCGGACCAACCGCTCAGGCATAACCACATATGATATTTCTGTATAAAAAACGGCATCTTTTGAGGTGTCGTTTTTTTATTTCAGCAATTGTTAACCGAATAACACAACCCGCTGAATCGTTGAATTATAAAGCATTTCACAAATATGAGGGTTAACGTATGTTAACAGCAGGATTAACATAAATTAACTCAGGGCCAATAATTTGAAAAATTGCGCAGAGTTATCTTTGTGCTTCTCAAAAAACTTGAAAAATGATAGATACAAGCATCAGAGAATTGAATGAAAAAATTCAGCAGGAAAGTGCCTTCATCGACCAGATAAACCTTGAAATGAATAAGGTGATTGTGGGGCAGAAACATATGTTAGAAAGATTGCTCATCGGCCTGCTTGCCGATGGCCATATCCTGCTCGAAGGTGTTCCCGGACTTGCCAAAACTTTGGCGATAAAATCATTGGCAAAGTCGATTGATGCAGGCTACAGCCGCATCCAGTTTACCCCCGACCTGCTGCCCGCCGACCTTTTGGGTACTTTGATTTACAGTCAGAAAAACGAAGAGTTTGTCGTTAGACAGGGTCCCATTTTTTCAAATTTTATTCTTGCTGATGAGATAAACCGATCACCTGCCAAAGTGCAGAGTGCATTGCTCGAAGCCATGCAGGAGCGTCAGGTAACCATTGGCGACGAAACTTTCAAGTTGCCGGAGCCTTTCCTTGTGATGGCTACCCAAAACCCCATCGAGCAGGAAGGAACCTATCCCCTGCCCGAAGCACAGGTTGACCGTTTCATGCTCAAGGTCATCATCTCCTATCCTGAAAAAGAAGAAGAAAAAATTATACTCCGCCAAAATATTGGCTTTTCAAATGTTAGCCCCAATAAAGTGGTGAAGCCCGAAAGCATTCTAAGAGCAAGGGAAGTAACCCGTGAAGTTTATCTGGACGAAAAAATTGAAAACTATATTACCGATATCGTTTTCGCTACCCGCTTCCCGTCAGAATTCAAACTCGCGAAATATGAAAGCATGATCAGTTATGGTGCTTCACCACGTGCGTCTATCAACATGGCACTGGCGGCCAAGGCATTTGCTTTCATCAAACGCAGGGGCTATGTAATTCCCGAAGATATCAGGGCGGTGGCTCATGATGTGATGCGCCACCGTATTGGCCTGACTTACGAAGCTGAGGCCGAGAATATCACAACTGAGGATATCATCAACGAAATCCTTAATACCATTGATGTGCCGTAAACCGGCATCGCTTTTTCACATCCAAATTACCAAATCAGCCATCAACAGCTTTTCTTTGAAATGGATACACAGGAAATTTTTAAGAAAGTACGGAAGATAGAGATTAAAACACGCGGGTTGTCCAACCAGATATTTTCAGGACAATACCACAGTGCTTTCAAAGGAAGGGGTATGGCTTTTAGCGAAGTACGGGAATATCAGTATGGTGATGACATCCGGAATATCGACTGGAACGTTACCGCCAGGTTTAACCACCCGTATATCAAGATTTTTGAGGAAGAACGGGAACTTACCGTGATGCTGCTCATCGATGTTAGTGGTTCGAATGCTTTCGGAACCACCAACTCCATGAAGGAAAATATGATCACAGAAATTGCTGCAGTGCTGGCATTTTCTGCCATTCAGAACAATGATAAAGTAGGTGTGATTTTCTTTAGCGATCAGATCGAGAAATTTATTCCGCCAAAAAAAGGAACCTCACACATTTTACGAATAATCAGGGAACTGGTTGATTTCAAAGCGGAAAACCAGGGTACCCGCATTTCTGAATCACTGCGTTTCCTCACCAATGCCATCAAAAAACGCTGCACTGCATTTGTGCTTTCCGACTTTTTGGATACCGACTTTCTGGAGGCCATGCAAATTGCAAACAATAAACACGATGTTACGGCTGTAAGGGTTTATGATCCGAGGGAAACCGAAATGCCAAATATTGGACTTACGAAATTCAGGGATGCCGAAACCGGAAAAAATATCTGGGTGGACACCAGCCGGAAATCAGTACGGGAAACCTACAAAAACTGGCACCTTCAAAATGAGAAAAAACTAAAACGGATCTTTGTTAAGTCCGGAACCGATGTTGCAAACATCCGTACAGATCAGGATTATGTGAAACAACTCATAAAATTATTTCAGCAAAGGGAAGCAAGACAATAAACAGCGCCATGCAAAAACTATTGATTTCATATTTCCGGATTTTTATGTTGCTTCTTTCAGGCCTTGCCGGTTTCCAATCTGTTGCCCAGCAGGTTAACGTAGATGCCAAACTCGACACCAATGAAATTAAGATAGGCGACCAGGTGGATTTTAATATCAGATTACAGATTCCTGAAAATGAGACTTTTTTATGGCCACTGATCCAGGATACATTGCCCGATCAAATCGAGGTTGTATCAAGATCGCCTGTTGATACCACAATGCTCGGTGATGGCTTCATGAATGTGGAGCAAACCCTGAAACTTACGGTATTCGATTCAGGATACTATGTGGTAAGGCCGCTGCAGTTTTTGTATGGTCAGGAATTAAACCAAAGTATCGAAACCGAACCCTATCTTTTAAATGTATTCACTGTTGAGGTGGATACTTCAGGAACCATAAAACCTATCAAAGGGCCGATAGCAGCGCCACTCACACTCATGGAAGTACTGCCATGGATCGGACTTGGTCTGGTGGTAATTGCACTCGGGATATTTGCCATTTATTATTTAACCAGGAAAAGCAAGCAACAACCGGTGGTTTATAAGCGTCCAAAACCCAGGCTTCCCGCATATCGCATTGCACTGGATGAACTGGAAAAGCTGAAAAACGAAAAACTATGGCAACGCGACCAGATTAAAGAATACCATTCCAGGATTTCGGATATCCTGAGAATTTATGTGGAAGATACCTACAACATAGCAGCGATGGAAATGACTACCTGGGAAATTGTCAGGTCGTTTGCCGGTGCTAAAATCGAAAAGGCAAACCTGGAAAAACTCAGGGAGATACTTGAGCTTGCCGACCTGGTGAAATTTGCAAAGCTAAAACCACTCCCCGATGAAAATGAAAAAAGCATGACCAATGCCGTGGACTTTGTAAAACGAACCATGCCGACGGCTGAAAATACACAGAATAATACGGAGCCTAAAATCAAGAATGCTGAAGTAACGGAGGCTCATTAAATCCGGTAAAATTACGTTGAGATGCTGAAGAACTTTGAATTTGCTAATCCGGAATTTTTTTATTTGTTGCTGGTTATCCCGCTTATGGGGGTATGGTACTGGTATAAAAATAAGCGGAGCAAAGCCGAGATCCACATTTCCTCCACACTGCCATTTGCGCAAACCGGACTGGGAGCAAAACAGATACTTTATCACAGTCTTTTTGCGCTCAGGGTGCTAACAGTGGCATTGCTGATTGTTGCGCTGGCACGCCCGCAAACCTCTTCCAGCAGCCAGGATGTAACCATCGAGGGCATCGACATTGTGATGGCCATGGATATTTCAAGCAGCATGCTTGCTGAGGATTTGAAGCCCAACCGCTTAGAAGCAGCCAAAAACGTAGCCATCGATTTTATCGGCGGACGTCCTAACGATCGTGTAGGCCTGGTGGTTTTTGCAGGCGAAACATTTACACAGGTCCCGCTGACCACGGATCATACGGTAGTGAAAAACCTTTTTCATGAAATTAAAAGCGGGATGATCGAAGACGGAACAGCCATTGGCGACGGGCTGGCAACGGCGGTTTCAAGGCTTCGCGAAAGCAAGGCCATCAGCAAGGTAATTATCATCCTCACCGATGGTGTTAATAATTCGGGAGCCGTTGACCCGGTTTCGGCAGCAGAAATTGCAGAGCTCTACGGAATCCGGATTTATGCCATTGGCGTGGGAAGCATCGGCACAGCACCCTACCCGGTTCAAACGCCGTTTGGTATCCGGTATCAGGATATGGAAGTGGAAATTGACGAGGATTTGCTTCAGAATGTTGCTGCAATGACTGATGGAAAATATTTCAGGGCTACTTCCAACAACAAGCTGGAGTCGATCTACAAAGAGATTGATGAACTGGAAAAATCAAAGATCGATGTAACGGAATTCCACAAAAAAAGTGAAGAATTCCTGCCATTTGCGCTGCTGGCATTATTGCTTTTTGCACTTGAAATATTTTTGAGAAATACGGTTTTCAGAACCACACCATAAAAAGATTGATTGATTATGCAGATTTTCAAATTTGCCGAACCCATGTATTTTTACGGGCTGTTTCTCATCCCGGTATTTGCCCTACTTTTTTGGCTCATGCTGGCATGGAAGCGAAAAGCCCTGAAGCGATTCGGTGAAAACAATCTCATAAACCGTTTAATGCCAGACGTATCAGGAGGAAAACTGCATGTAAAATTCATCCTGATGATGTTGGCATTTGCGCTGATCATAACCGGGCTGGCCAATCCGCAGATCGGGTCTAAACTTGAAAAAGTGGAACGCCGCGGGATCGAC
>JAGYLT010000173.1 GCA_018400545.1 Bacteroidales bacterium | reverse complement strand
AAACGAAGCAAAATGACAAAACTCAGCGTAAACATCAACAAAATTGCAACACTCCGCAATGCGCGCGGAGGCAATATCCCCGACGTTAAAAAGGCCGCCATCGACTGTGAAAGGTTTGGCGCACAAGGCATTACCGTACATCCACGCCCCGACGAAAGGCACATCAGATACGATGACGTGCTGGAATTAAAACCGGTATTAAAAACGGAATTTAATATTGAAGGCTATCCCGGCCGCAGGTTTATGGAACTGGTTACAAAGGTAAAGCCCGCACAGGTTACACTGGTTCCCGATCCTCCGCAGGCGCTTACATCCAATGCCGGCTGGGACACCGATAAACACAAACATATGCTCCGCGATATCATCCGGGAGTTTCATTCGCATGGCATCCGTACCTCCATTTTTATTGAAACAGATCCAAAGATGATTGAACATGCAAAAGAAACGGAAACCGACCGTGTGGAGCTTTACACCGAAAGTTATGCCCGTGGGTATTCAAAAAACCGGGAAGCTGCTATCAAACCTTTTGTTGAAGCAGCCAGGGTTGCCGGTTCCGTGGGCCTTGAGCTAAATGCCGGCCACGACCTTAACCTTGATAACCTGGCATATTTCGCGAAACATATCCCCGGTTTGCTCGAAGTTTCTATCGGGCATGCGCTGATTGCCGATGCATTGTATTACGGACTGGAAAACACGATTCAGCTCTATTTGCGGCAACTCAGATATGCGCATTAGCGCACTGTTTTTAATAAACTATAAAATAATCCGGAATTTCGTGATACATTTACAGCTTGCTAAAGGTACAAAACATTAACAAGTTATGAACCTGATGTCTTTCATATCATTAATTGCCTTCTTTGCTTATCTTTTTGCAGGCGTTTATGTATTTCTGGAAGACATAAAATCGAAGGTTAACCAGTTGTTCCTTGTCCTGTCGATTGCTTTTGCCGTTTATGCCTTATCGTATGTATTCATATACCTTTCGCCCACAAAAGAATTTGCGCTTACGTGGTTCAAAGTATCGTCAATTGGCTGGACCATCTTCCCGGCCATATTGCTAAACTTTTCGCTTACCCTCACCGGGAACGATAAAAAAATCCACAGCCTGATCATCCAACCCCTGATATTTCTGCCCGGCGTGATATTCCTGTTCCGGTCTTTCATCTATCAACTTTATGCCCAGGATTTTATCTGGAACAGTTTATTCTGGAAATTCGTTCCGGCATTTGAGTCGCCCTGGCTGTGGCTGTTCATTATTTACATTTCCGCTTATGTGTTATTTTCTGCTATCTTAATTTTCAGGTGGAAAACATCATCAGCACTTGTGAAATTCCGCAAACAGGCGGGTGTTATTCTGTCGGTAATTATACTTGGTTTCGTATTGTCGTTAACAAGCAATCTGATCCTTCCCCTGGTTAAAATCCATAGATTTCCGGAATTTGCACATCTTGCCTGCGCTGTCATGATCGTTGGAATAGGTTTTGCGCTGGTCAGATACAGACACGTTCCCCTGAATCCCGCCAATTCAGGATTGGATTTATTTCCGTTGCTTACCAATATGGTTTTTTTAACCGATAAAAATCTGAACATCAGATATGTTAATAAAGCATGCACGGATTCCACCGGTTATCTTTCGGAAGAGATACACGGAAAATCGATAAATGAATTTATAAATGACCCATCCATTGGAGATGATAAAAAAAACCTGTTAAAAAAGGGATCATGGCCCATGGTTTCAAATGTGAAAATTCGTACCCGGAAAGGAGAACCGATTCCATGTGTGATGAAGTGGAAACCAACGCTTGATGATTACGATGACCTGACCGGATTTTTATTTGTAGCAAAAGATATAAGTGCCGGGATAAAACTTAGCCGTGAAGTGGAGGAACGCCGCGGCTTGCAATACGAACTCACCAAGGCACGCGAGCAGGCTGAAGAATCTGATAAGTTGAAATCCACATTTTTATCCAATATTTCACATGAACTCCGAACACCACTGAATGGGATACTGGGCTTTGCAGAAATCCTGAAACTGGACCTCCAGGACAGCAAATTCAGCGAAATTGCCGATCATATCGACCGCAGTGGAAACCGCTTGCTCGGTACCTTAAATTCTATTATCGACCTGTCGTTGATCGAAACCAACAAAAAGGAAATCGACAAGCAGCCGGTGGATATTTCCAACCTCGTAAAAGCCAAAGCTACACTTTACCAAAATTATGCATCATCCAAAAACCTATACCTCAATACGGCTATTGGTGACCAGAAAATCATGTCGCGAACCGATCAGCGATTGCTGGGCCACGTGTTGAGCAACCTGCTCGACAACGCCATAAAATATACCGAGACCGGCGGACTGGAAGTTTCGTGCCGGCAAATATCTTCAGGAAATCGCTATTGGGCGCTTATCAGAATTCAGGACACCGGTATTGGCATTGAACCTGAAGATTATTCCAAGATTTTTGAACGGTTCAGGCAAAGCAGCGAGGGGCAAAACCGCGCCTATGAGGGCATGGGAATTGGCCTGAGCATTTGCAAACATTTTGTTGAACTGCTTGATGGAGAAATCTGGGTGGAAAGCGAAATCGGGAAAGGCTCCGCATTTTATGTTAAAATCCCCTCCTATTTTACAGACCTTGCTGCGGAAAAAACGTCAGGGGAACCAACGCCGAAAGATGTTTCTCCCGATGAAGCACCCCGGGGTGTGCAACACCGGCCATGCATCCTGATTGTTGAAGATGAACGGTCGAACCGGGAATACATGAAATACATCCTCTCGGAATTTTATGAGGTAGATACCACCGAAAGCGGCATCCAGGCCCTGGAAATGGCCAATAAAAATAAATATGACCTGATTTTCATGGATGTTAATCTGAATAAAGAAATGACCGGGATTGAAGCCATGAAAAAAATCAGGAACATCAACCACTACGCCAACATCGATATTACTGCCGTAACCGCAAATGTGCTGAAAAACACAAAAGAAACCTTGCTTAATAGCGGCTTTTCGCATTATCTGTCGAAACCATTTAGCAGAGACCAGCTACTGAATATGACCCGAAAAATATTTGAAGAGGCATAATCAGGAAACCAAATCCGGTTTTGGTTGTTATTTTTAATGTAATAAACTAAGCATGGCTGGAACAAAAAATGAGATACTGGAACTGGATGGCCGAACGCTGTATTACAGCTTCCTGGCCGGAGCGCAAAGCCTGATCAGGCATCAGAATGAGTTGAATAAAATCAATGTTTTTCCGGTTGCCGATGCCGATACAGGCACCAATCTTTCCTCCACCATCCGATCGATTATGGAAAACGTGAAGCCCGAAAAATCTTTCAAACAAACCATCGATTCCATCGCCGAAGCTGCGCTGGTTGGGGCACGCGGAAACTCAGGCGTAATATTCGCCCAGTTTTTCAACGGACTCAGCAGTGAATCTGGATCTGCCGGAAAGGTTGACATGCACAAGTTTGCCGAAACTGTAAAAAATTCGGTGAGCCATGTTTACAGCGCCATCTCCGATCCGGTGGAAGGCACCATGCTTACTGTGATGCGCGAATGGGCCGAGTTTGTGTATGAAAACAAAAATAAAACCAATGATTTCATCAGCATGTTTCACGAGTCTTTCGATGTGGCCAAAATCTCGCTGCAATCCACCAAAGAAAAACTGAAAGCCCTGGCCAAAGCCAATGTGGTGGATGCCGGAGCCAAAGGTTTTGTGGTGTTTCTGGAAGGCATCATCGATTTTGTGAAAACCCGCAACCTGCGTAAAATTTTCCAGGATCAGGTTCAGGTGGCCGATTTCAAACAAACTGAACTGGTATCGCACGATGATTTTAACTTCAGATATTGCACCGAAGCCATCATCAGGGGCGAAAACCTGGACGGCATCAAGATCAGGAATATCCTCAACGCCGCCGGTGATTCTGTGGTTATGGCGGGTTCGGATAAAACCAAAAGAATTCATGTGCACACCGATGATCCTGCAGCATTGTTTTTTGAACTCCGGAATCAGGGAACGCTCAGCTACCAGAAGGCCGATGATATGAAAAAGCAATTTGATGTTGCGCATAAACGAAAGCACTCCATTGCGCTGGTTACCGATTCGACCTGCGACCTGCCACAGGAATTTCTCGACAGCCACCAGATTCATATGGTGCCCATCAACCTGAATTTTGGTGAAAATCAGTATTTGGATAAACTCACAATCAGGCCGTCACAGTTTTACGACCTGACTGATGAAGTGGATGTGTTTCCAAAAACCTCCCAACCCAACGAACAAACATTTGTTAATTTATATGCCCACCTCCTTTCGCATTACGATTCGGTGATTGCCGTGCATTTAACGGGCAGGTTCAGCGGCACACTCCGCAACAGCCAGACTGCTGCCGAAAAAATGATGAAGGAATTCGGAAAAAAAATCACGGTAATCGATTCCAAAAATTTATCCGGCGCACTCGGGCTCATTGTTACGCGCGTAGCGCATGCAATCGAAGCCGGAATATACCATGATGAAATTGTTAAAGCAACTGAAAACTGGCTTGGCAATACCAAAATCTTTGTTTCGGTAAAAAATTTCAAGTACATGGTCCGTGGCGGCAGGGTAAGCCCCATGAAGGGAAAAATTGCCCATCTGCTCAACATAAAACCCATCATCTCGATGGACGAAAAAGGCAATTCTGTTTTACTGGATAAGGCCTTTAGCCAAAAAGGGAACATCAAAAAAGTGATGAAACACATCCGCAAAATTCACGATAAAAGCCCCCTGAAAAACTTTATCCTCCTCCATGCCCAAAACCCGGAAACAGCCGGCTGGATTGGTGAACAGGTGCAGCAACTTACCGGACTGAAACCACTGGGAAGCGTTGACATCTCGCCGGTTGTAGGGCTTAGCGCCGGCCGCGGCGCCGTGGCTGTTGCTTTCGATCACGATTAATTTTTTATCATTGGCCTGATCATGTTCCCCCAATGAACAAAAACCACAATGTAAGGTTAGGCTCATAAAAATGAAAACTATGCGGATTGTATTCCGATCACAAGTAAATGCTCCGTTTCAAAAAGTAGCCGGGGATTTTGGCGAGAATCTCTTCACTTTTCTGCTACCCCCAAAGTTTGTGGCCGGCCTTGTAGCTTACGAAGGTTCAAAGCCGGGCAGCAAAGTACACATCCGCTTCAAATTGCCGGTTCCTTCCGACTGGATCAGCATCATTAAAAGTGAAGAAAAAACAAATGACAAGTATGTGTTTGTGGATGAGGGCGAAAAATTGCCGTTTGGCCTGAAAAGCTGGAAGCATATCCACAGCATATTTAAAACAGGCGAACAATCCACTGAAATTATCGATGATATGAATTTTAGCACCGGACTTAAGTTGTTTGATTTTTTTGTTTATCCGGTGCTGTATCTCTCTTTTTATCCAAGAAAAAAGTTGTACAAAAAATATTTTGAGAAATGAAGATTGCCAAATATTTCGCCATGGCCGGAACCATTATCATGTTCCTGACTTTGGTTTACGGATTTGTTTACGGAGATTTTTGGGAGGAGGGCAGCATCCTCACATCCCTGGC
>JAGYLT010000172.1 GCA_018400545.1 Bacteroidales bacterium | reverse complement strand
AAGTACGCGGTAATTCGAAAGACAATTTTATGAAAAATATAGGTTAGAAAGGTGTTGATACTTTCCTCCTTCGGTTAAGCCTGACTTTGCACCTTTTGTGGAATCTGCAAACGTTAAATAATCAATAATGCTAAATCCTTTGCGGTGTGATCTTGAGGGGCAAAAAAAATCTGATTCGGCTTTTGAATCAGATTTTTTTTTGATCAGAAAAATACTATTGCACCTGCGGGGTGAATGTTGATGCGTAGGAGCTGCTATAGGCACCGAAAGCTCCGAATGCACCCCCGCTTATATTTCCTTCCACGTTAGCAGGTGGTCCGCTGAAAAGTGGTGATTGATAGCTTACCTGCTCCTGCAACTGCCATAAAAAATCTGTGTATTCCTCGGTTATCCTCGCCACGCGCAAGGTAACCCTGTCGCCGGGTTCAAGTCTTTCGTTATCCCTCGACTGGTCGAAATATCCTACGCCAATTCCATTTGTGTAATTACCGTTGTAAAGGATGTCATCGACTACAAATACCTGATCGATGGTGTCGTTTACCAGTTCGCCGTTTCTGTAGATGTGAAACATGTAATAATCCTCGGTTGGAGGGTCCAGTACATAGCATTTTACCTCCCAGAATCCTTCATCGCTCCAGTTGTCATAGTATTTCAGTCCAATTGAATCCAGCTTGTTAATGGGATAAATGTGCGATGTGGCGGTGTATTCAGTATTGCCGCCAATTTCTTCTTCAAGCTGAATCCGTAAGGTATAATCCCTGCCAATGGTTCCGTAAACATCAGGCGCCGTGAGGTATATACCGGAATTTGGCGGAGTTTCGGTTAGCTCGTAAAGTTCTTCATCGTTAAATATCGTAACCTGAGCATCGGATACCGGACTGGGTTCCAGGTTGCTGAAGTAATCTTCGGTTTTGGCAAGTCTAACTTTATGCACTGCGGTATCTGTGGAGAATTCGCCTTCAACAACCAGCCTGGCAAATTTTTGCTGATCCACATTTATATCCACCCGCTC
The DNA here is from genome assembly GCA_018400545.1 of Bacteroidales bacterium. The sequence goes on along the minus strand of JAGYLT010000172.1, from coordinate 4,559 downwards.
TGTGCAGGAAAATACAAACATGGTGAGGATGATCATTCCTAAAATATGTTGATCTTTCTTTTTCATCATTGCAGCTTGTTAAAATTTAAAGTTATAGGAAATACTTGGGATAATAGAAAAGAGATATGTCATTTCCGCATAGGTTTTATATGGGTCGTTTGGGTCTTGCTGGAAATTGATGGCCCATGCATTTTTACGGGCATAGGCATTGTAAACCGAGAGGTTCCACTCGCCGTACCATTTGCGGTTGGGCTTTTCTTTGGGTTTTAGTGTGAGCGAAACATCCAGCCGGTGGTAATCGGGCATGCGGTAGTCGTTGCGGTCGGAATAGATCGGAACGATTTTGTTGCCCCACACTGCGCGTCCGGTCGGGAAAGTTACCGGCAGTCCGGTGGAATAAACCCAGTTCAATCCGCCCGCCAGCCGTTTGCTGAACTGGTAATTCAGCACCACGCTTACGTCGTGGGGCTTGTCGTAGGGAGCATCGTAAACTTCCCCGTCGTTGATTTCCCCGATTTCCCGCGTAGCTTTTGAAAGGGTGTAGCTTACCCAGCCAGTGAGGTTTCCGCGCTGTTTCCTAACCATAAACTCAAGTCCGTAGGATTGTGCAGTTCCAAAACGCAGCTCGCCCTCAATTTCCTTGTTCAGCAGCAATTCGGCATGGTCTTTAAAGTCGATGGCGTTGCGCATGTATTTGTAATAGCCTTCCACAGAGGCCTCGAACATGTTGTCGTTGAAATTCCTGAAATAGCCGATGGCGCCCTGGTCGGAGATTTGCGGTTCCACATTGGGGCTCGACGGAAACCAGATGTCTAACGGTGTGCCTGCAGTGGAGTTTTGGGCCAGTTGGATATATTGAGCGGTTCGTGAATAGCTACCCTTGATTGACGAAACTTCGTTGAGCAGGTAGGTGAATCCGAACCGCGGTTCCAGGTTAATATAAGTATTGTAAATATCGCCATCAGAAATGGGCTCATAATCGAATGCCTCGTAATTCTCGTTGAATTTGTACAGTGTATCCGGGCCGATATTGTTGAACATCGACAGGCGTAAGCCATATTTTACGGTAAGCAACGGCCCGATTTTTTGTTCGTTGCTCACATAGATTCCGGACTCAAGGGCATATTTCTTGGGGATAACATATTGGCTAAAAAATGTTTCTTCACCTGTACCGCGTGCTTCGCCGGGATTAAAAGTATGATGGATCATGCTTGCACCAAATTTGATGGTGTTTTCCGTGTTGAGATACCATGTAAAATCGGCCTTGCCGGTATAATCCACCAGCTTCGATTTCCATTCAAATGAGTTGGCTTCACCCTCCGGGGTGCCCAGTTCATATTCGTACCTGGACCTGAGAAACGTAAAATTGGAAAACAGCTTTTTGGAGAACAGGTGATTCCATCGCAGGGTAACTGTATTGTTTCCGAGATCCATTCCTGCAAATTCATTTTTAAACACATCCCTGCCAAAATATGCCGAGGCAAAGATGCGGTTGTTGTCGTTGATGGTATGGCTTACTTTGGCGTTGAAATCCCAGAAAAACAGCTTGCTGCCGTCCAGGTCATCGTTGCCGAAAAGCGGGATAAAGAGGTCGGCATAGGTCCGGCGCCCGGAAACGATGAAGGAAGTCTGGTCTTTGATGATGGGGCCTTCAAGCGTAAGCCGGCTGGAGATCAGCCCCACGCCGCCGGTGCCGGAGAACTTTTTCAGGTTTCCGTCTTTCATCCGCACGTCGAGCAGCGAGCTAAGCCTGCCGCCGTAAGCTGCCGGGATGTCACCTTTATAAAGTTTTACATCTTTAACCGCATCATTGTTAAATACCGAGAAAAACCCGAGCAAGTGGCCGGCATTATAAACCGAAGCTTCATCCAGCAGTACAAGATTCTGATCGGAGCTGCCGCCACGCACGCTGAATCCGGTGGAGCCTTCCGCCAGGGGTTTAACGCCGGGAAGTAGCTGGATGGCTCGTATTACGTCCGTTTCACCGAACAAAGCGGGGATTTCTTTTATGGTTTTCGACTGGATTTTCACTACGCTCATTTCGGCGGCCTTCACATTTTTATCCAGTTTTTCGCCTGTGATCACCACTTCTTCCAGTTGTTGTTCGGTGGGTTGCAATTCTACATCGAGCGTAACGTCTCGGTCAAGAGTTACCTGCCGCGACTCGCTTTTATATCCGATGTAGGAAAATGTAAGATTATACGTGCCCGAAGGAAGGCTTAAGGCATAAAAACCATAAAGGTTTGAAACGGTTCCGGTTTGGAGTTGATCCACGTAAACAGTGGCCCCGATGAGCATTTCGCCGGTCCGGCTGTCGCCGATATGCCCACTGATGTTTAGTTTTTTCATCTCAGGTTCTTCAACTGCTTTTGTGGGGAGCACGAACAAAAGCATTGCAGACAGGAGAAATGAAAGTGTTTTTACGGTCATGAAGTTTGAGTTTTTTGATTTCTAAATTTTGTTTTCACGGTCAAGGGACAGAACGATTAACGCATGGTTGCAAATATTCTTGATATTTGTGAAAAACTTAACATTAGCTTAAATTATGTAAGTACTTTGTTTGTTTCTGTATTATTAAATGATTTGGGTTACCAGTTACGCTTTAAAAGACGCGGTAATTCATACTTATGTTTTTAAAAATTCATGCAGGTGTTTACCTGATTTGAAAACCTTAGCATCGCCAAATTGTTTGTGAAACATGGAAAAAAGCTACAAGGCAACAGCCGAAAATCTTTATCTCATCCTGGCCGCATTGTTTATGGCATCGCTGGTGACCAGCAACCTGATATTTCAAAAGTTTTTTACCTGGAATCCATTCGGGCTCTATGAGTTTCAGCTTTCGGTGGGCATCATCGCTTACCCGGTAACTTTTTTGGTTACAGATATAATTTCGGAGGTATATGGCCGGAAGCGCGCCAACCGCGTGGTGCTGGCAGGTCTTTTTGCCAGCGCTTTCATGCTGCTGATCATTATTGTTTCCTCATACGCAAAAGCAACGGAATGGTCACCGGTGGATGACCAGGAATTCAGAAAAGTGTTTGGTTTTACCTTTATCGCTGTTGCAGCTTCGATGGCAGCTTATCTTCTGGCACAATTTGTTGATGTGCAGATTTTTCATTTTTGGAAGCGGGTCACCAAAGGAAAGCATCTCTGGTTCCGCAACAATGCATCCACTTTCCTGTCACAATTCATCGATACTTTCACCGTGCTTTTTCTCCTGTGCAGTTTTGAGGTTATCGAATGGAACCTTTTCTGGGGATTGCTGATCAACGGTTTTTTATTTAAGGTGCTTTTTGCCGCTGCAGATACCCCCGTGATTTATCTGCTGATTTGGTTCATCCGGAAAAGATTGGGGCTGAAAGGCCATGGGGCAGAAGTGGAAATGTAAGAATTTATTTAACAGTAAATTAACAAGCGTCTTGTTAACAAGGGTTTACGTTCTGCTGTTTTTATCAAATAATCACAAAACCCTTGCCTATGAAACATTTTCTACGCCTGCCTTTTCTGTTTTTAATTTTGCTGACCGCAACCATATATGCGCAGCAAGTGGAAATACCGGTTGAGGACCTTCCGCCACGCCCAACTGATTTGCCGATGCAGGTACGTTTGTACGAACTTTCGCAGGCTGCCAGGGCTGATTCGATAGAAAAAGTCCAATCCATCATCCACCGCTATGATATCATCGAGCGGCGGGATGGAAAGATCAGCGCGCTCGTTATGCATCCGCGAAACATCAGGAATTCGCCAGCGGAAGTACTTGCCAGGAATAATATCGAAGTTTACCGGGAAGATGCCGGGCAAACCAGTATTTTTATTGAACCCGGAAAATTGATTCTACTTGCGGAACAACTTCCTGAAGGTTATGTGCTTTACCAGGAGTTCAATGCCGAACCTTTGAACGAGGGCCCTACACCGCAATTGCATAACTCTGTAACCTACAGCACAGGCGATGCGCCCGGTGGCGAAGGGATCAGGATTGCCATTATTGACGTCGGTTTTAATGGTATGCAGAATGCAATCGCAAATGGCAGGGCTCCCGCCGAGTACGACTCCACCGATTATTCCGGTTCCGGGGTGCTCAATGGCTCCGGCCATGGGGTGGCTGTTACCGAAACGGTATTCGATCATGCACCCCTGGCCGAATATTTTCTTTATAAAGTAGTAACTTCCTCGCAATGTGTGAATGCCATTAACGATGCTGTGGACGACGGTGTTGATATCATCAATATGTCGCTGGGGTACCGGGGGCTAAGCTGGTACGATGATGACAATTCAATTTGCACGGCAACAAATGATGCTGCCGATGCAGGAATTCTGGTTTTTGTATCATCCGGAAACAGCAAGCAACTGAACTGGCAGGGCACCTTTTCGGACGGGGACAACGACAACTGGCACAACTGGTCAGGGAATGACGAATTAAACGGGATTACCCTTCAGGACTCCACAACCTTCAGAGTAGCCTGCACCTGGGATCCATCCCAGGGCACGGATTATAACGTCTATATCTACAATTCCAACGGCTCCCAAATACTTGATTCAGATGAAATGTCGGGAACAAA
>JAGYLT010000171.1 GCA_018400545.1 Bacteroidales bacterium | reverse complement strand
ATCTTCATCAGAAATATCATTCAACCTTTCAATCTTCACATCGGTAACTTGCAGCCAAATTCGGGCAGCGGCTTTGGGCATGTGGATGGAAGGTTTCCATGAACCCAACCAAATTTGTGGATCATCTTTAAAAACCGGCATATCTGCTTTGTAGTAATATCCCGGGTCGTTTTCATGAGCTCCCCGGCTGTCAATACAGAAGGTTTCCCGCACCCAAAGCAAATCGCCGGGCGTTCCGTATGGGCATTTGTAAAATGTTGCAATGCCTTTTTTGTTTCGCTTCATGGCGAAATGCCCCTGTAGATCAGTGAATTTTAATACCTCAATATCTGGTTTAATAATCCTCCGGGTTTGCGTTTTGCGGCCATCCAAAATAGCCTGCACCATCGGGGTGCTGAATATTATAGGGCGTTCGTTTTTTGTTGTCATTGTTGTTGGATTTTATTGTTGAGACAGGGCATGCCCTGTCTGTACGATTATTGTTATTGAGATATGGCGTGCTTTGAGCGATTGATTCCGGATTGCCAGTTGATGGGTTTGCCGTCGTAGCGTTTTATCTGATGGTGGCGGGTGGTGCGGATGCCTGCTTCTTCTTTACGTCGGCAGTATTCCCAGTTAAGGCGCAGGCTTTGGCTGGCTTTGGCGCGGTTGTGGTTTCTTTTTATGTGCTGCTGGCGCGTGATGCACCTGAGATTGTCGATGTGGCAATTCATGGTGTTTTTGTCTTTGAAGATGATGATGTGGCCGGCAGGGATTGGTCCGTGGTGCTGCTCCCAGATGTGGCGATGGAGTGGTTTCCATTTTTTGAGGGCCAGGCGGATGTAGTAATATGGCCGGTGGTCGTCGTGGCGCAGGCTTATGCAGCCGTCGTACTTGGTGGTTACAGGCATCTGGCCTTTTTTGAACCGGGTGTCTTTGCCGCCAGCATCATAGCTCACACCTTTATTCCAGGGTATCATCCCTTTTTGAAATTGGTAGTTGTTTGGTTTGAGCATCCGGTGCCGGTGGCGGAAGGCTGTGACCTTTTCGGCTGTGGTGCCTAATAGTTTACCGATTTCGCTATCGGTAAGGTGAAGGTTTGCTTTTACAATTCTCATGTCTTTAGTTGTCCAGTATCTCATATAGTTTTGTTGTTTGAAACCGCCGGCGGTGTGGGGAGGAAAAATTCCTACTAAAACCTCCCCTGTTGCCGACGCATGAAAACCAATTACTCACAGCTAACTAAGCCACCGAGCCCTGAACCGCCATACCTGCTATTTATCCGGGCTTTACCTTACCCGTCCACTCCGCAGGTTTTTCTTTCTCCTTTGGAAATATGGCTGAACTTTGCTCCCGCGGGCAAGCGGGTAGTCGTTACCGGAGCGGATTAATTTTTTTATATTTCCTGGAGTACATTTCCGAGGCTTTCATTTTTTTTGAGCATCGTTTCGAGATCGTTTCGCATGTGCTGAATTTTTGTTTGTTGTTCATCCATCCGATCTCTGATGTTCTGTATCAACATTTTTCTGATTTGCTCCAACATTTCCAGATGCTGTTCAGGCTCAAAATTTTGGATGATTTCGTTTGCCATTTTATTAGCAGCAATAAGATCAGCCGCTTCTGGTGGCTCGTGAGTGTGCTTAAAGGGCGGACCACTGTATGGTGTAAATGTTTGTTTGTTAGGTGTCATGATGATTTTGATTTACGTTCTAAATATTTTAGCCTGGCATGTTCAAAATGTTCATAGGATGCACTATTCACACCCTGTATTCTGGTGAATTTATTATGTGTCACATCCTCAATGTAATTAATGATGTCACTACTATCCCAGATGTAAGCAAGTGCAATCCTTATTCTTTTATGTAGATTTTTACCTTCTTTTGAAAGAAGAAAATCAACTATAGGTGTTTTACCTTTTAAGTCTGTTGATGCCGATTTAAACACGTTGTTTATAAAATCTTTGGCATCCTGTTCAGATGATTTCTTAATAAGGTTGAATAATTCATCAGCTGATAAATCAATCGGAATTTGCCGATAATTAGGACTATTAGAACCAATAATTAATGTACAATGTGTTGTTTCCATTTTTAAATAGGATTTACTGGTTCGGTTTCATTTGCCCTGATTGATAAGCGGTACATTTCTTGTCTTTTTCGGTATGCGTTCCACGCTTTGTAAATGTAGGCAGGGAAATGCCATGTTGGGGGTCTTTTTTCCGAAACAGTCAAACTCATCAATTTTTCACGCAAATGATAAATTGGATTGGTCGGACTTAAATTTTCGCCTGTTGCAAGATGATGGTAAAACGTTTCAGCCACTTCAACATTAATCCTTCGTAGGTACCAGAGCACAAACATCAACGAAGATAAATTCATTATTTTTTTTGTTTGCTTTTGATACTTTAAACCAAAATCCACAACCTCATCAATCTCACTTTTGTGTTTCCTGTAGTACTCAACAACGGCATCATTTGTGGTTGTCATTGTTAAGGAATGTGATACGTTGGGCGTATTAGCATGATACATCCTTAATGATGTTGATTTTTCGCTAAGCAATATCTTTCTGATTAATGCTCCGGCTTTTACAGCATGGTCTTGTGTTTTGTCTGTAATTACTATTGACAGTACATCTCCGGCATTTCGGTTTCTACCTGTATCAATATTTTTAAAAACCTCAGGATTAAGTCCCGTGATTACAATCATTTCAACTGCCACATTTGCCTTAATGATAGCTGTCAATCTGTGCTGACCATCAATTAATTGATTTTTGTTGTTAAACCTGATACTTTCGCCGTTCAACATCCAATTCCCTTTCAGTATTTCATCGGTGTAAATTGCAACCCGTTGTTTTGTAATTTTCCGGTTGCGCACATTTCTCTCAAGCATTTTGGCAGCTTGTTCAGGTGTGATATTCACAATACCTACCTGAATGCCTTTTCCAATGTCAGTTAATTGTTTCATGTTCAATTTGTGTTAAATGTTTATAAAAAATACGGTTACACTGTTCGGAATTCTGCTCCATTTCCGTTCAAATCAGCCATAGCGTTTTCGCCTGGCATACGGCCTGTTTTTTTCTTAATACGGGTAATCTCTTTACGGGCAATATCACGCAAAGCGCGCTTTTGGAGCTTTACGTGCAGGGTTGAGATTTTCATGTAAAACTTCCGGGAGAGCTCCTGGAAGATGTAATCGTCATTCCATCCTTCTACATAAAGGCGGATGTATTCGTCCTGAATATCCTGCCATTTTTTTTCGGTGCCCTTGACAGGCATTAATTTTTGTAATATCTTTGCTTTGTTCATTGTAATTAATTGTTGAATACACTGCAATATTAGTATTTTATTTACAAACAGACCAAATTTATTTTGTTAACTAATGTTAATTTGCAAATAATTATAAACAGTCTAAATAAAAAGAAAGGATATAATGTACTGATATTAAATACTATAAATATAAACTGAACTGAACATGAAAACAATTGAACTTTTGAGTAAAATTAGTAATTTAATTGCAAGTTCCGGAAAAACAGCAGAGGAATGGGCAAAAATTACCAAGCTGCCAGTAGCTAAAATTTATGAATTACGGAATAACAGGCCAAAATCAATTCGCTTGAATGATCTCATGCTTTTGCTTGATAATATGAATGTTGGTATTGACGAGCTGGTATGTAATGAATTTAACGGGGTGATGGAGCCTAAAGTAGATTACAAAAAATCAGATGAAGATGTTAATTATTTACTAATTTACAATAATTTTTTACAAAATGTGGTTAAAGAACAATTATCAATCATTAAATCATGTAGATATGAAATTAGTAATGGTACTGCTGATGCTGACAGCAACAATAACAGCAATGAGCCAGGAGCGCGGTGACAACCTGATAATAGCCAGGCTCAACATTGAATCGGAACGCGACATTATGCTGGAAGTGAACCGCCAGCTGACAGTGAACGGCTGGAGCGTGGCAAAGGCGGATATGGACTTCTTGTTTATCGAAACTACCAAACGGGAGATGAAGCGCTTTGATACCGACCTGGTGCTGCATATCTCTGTGAGCGCACAAAATGTGTACATCCGTGGCAACTGGTTTAATGAGTTAGTTTTTGGCACCGAAGCGCAGCGGATGGGTTTCGCCCGCGCCCGCTCTAACGTGCAAAATGAAATGTGGCTAACGACTATGCAACTGGTGAACGCGCTGAACCCTGAAACAATAACCTACCAGCAAGAATAGCAACAAAAACAGCAACAAAAATTGTATGTAATTGATTTATAAGGGGTGTTGGGGTCTCGTCCGGACCGCCTTTTGAAAATAAGCCTTGCATTGTGCAGGGCTTTTTTTTTGGGGTTTTGCAATAATGATAAGGGTTTGACGGGGTTGGCGGGTTGGGTTAAAATAATTATTTGTTGTGTTCGTTTTATTGTTGTTGCTGTAAAATAGCAACAAAAATGACAACAAAAAATCTGAACATGAAAATTGTTGCTACTTTAGACCGCAGACCCGACAGGGAGGGGCTTTACAGCGTTTTGATATTTCTCCGGTTCCCTGGCAACATCCGCCGGCAGATTGCTACCGGGGTGAAGGTACGAAAAAAAGACTGGGACAGCAAGTCGAACCAGTGCCGCAGGGATGCCGATGCTGTGGTGGTGGATCAGATGATGGAACCTGTGAAGGCGTGGCGCAGGGAGTTGCTGGTGAACGGCAGACAGGTGACGGCTGATGTGTTTGATGACTGGCTGCATGTGCAGGAGCAGGGCGATACTTTTAACGCGTTTTATGACGACATGCTAAAGCAGCAGTACTCGCTTAATGAGGTGAGCATACGCGACCAGCGCCAGACGCTCAACCTGCTGAATGGGTACAAACCTGACATTGGTTTCAGGGATTTGAACAAAAAGACTGTCATGGGTTTCAATGAGTACCTCGCGAAGCAGGGTTTTGCAACCAATACCATCAAAAAGCACCATAAGAACCTGAAAAAGTATGTCAATCTGTCAATAGATCACGGCAAACTGGAGGTGACTTTAGACCGGCACCCATACCGGAGTTTCAGGGTGGCGGGCAAAGAATCGGACCGGGTGCATCTTTCCGAGCATGAGCTCGAAATGATAAGGGTTGCTGATCTGACGGGCAGGGCTGTGGATGTGAGGCGGCTGTTTCTGTTTGCTTGTATGACGGGCATCCGCTTTAACGATACCCAGGAGAGCGACATCCGGTGGCGTGATGAAGGGATTGAGTACACGCCGGGCAAAACCAAGCGCACTACAGGATTGGTCAGGGTGCCTTACGATGTGATGTGGATGCCGGAGGTGGTGAAGGATTACTATTTAAAACCAGTAAAAATAACCAATCCGGAGTGTAATCGTGTGTTGAAGGAGATTATGGTGGTGTCGGAGGTTGACAAGCTGCTGACCTTTCATGTGTCGCGCCATACGTTTTTGACGATGGTGGCAAAAAAAACCGGCAACCTCTTTAAAGTGATGAAGTATGCCGGATTGAAAAAGACTGATACAGCGATGGTGTACGTGAATCTGGGGGGTGTGTGAGAGTTGTCGTTGTGGTAATTGAGCCAGGGCATGCCCTGGCTGTACTTAAT
>JAGYLT010000170.1 GCA_018400545.1 Bacteroidales bacterium | reverse complement strand
GAAAAGAAAAATCCTCATAAATTTTGGGATTGGAAATATTTTCCTGACTTTTACACTTCAATTTAAAATGTAAGAATTATGAAAGGAATTATTCTTGCCGGTGGTGCCGGAACCAGATTACACCCATTAACTCTTGCCATGAGCAAGCAAATGATGCCGATTTACGATAAGCCCATGATTTATTATCCGCTGTCGGTTTTGATGATGTCAGGAATTAAAGATATTCTGATTATCTCCACGCCACAGGACCTTCCAAATTTTGAACGCCTGCTCGGTGACGGTTCCCGTTTAGGATGTAATTTTAGTTATAAAGTTCAGGAAGTACCCAATGGACTGGCACAGGCTTTTGTGCTTGGCGAGGAACACATCGGCAACGACAAAGCTGCCCTGATTCTGGGTGATAATATTTTTTACGGATCGGGACTTCAGAAAATTCTTCAGGAAAACAACGATCCTGATGGAGGCCTGGTATTTGCTTATCACGTTTCCGACCCTGAAAGATATGGTGTGGTAGCGTTTGATGACAATCAAAAAGCCATTTCCATAGAGGAAAAACCCAAACGGCCCAAATCTAATTTTGCGGTTCCCGGACTTTATTTTTACGACAATTCTGTGGTTGAAGTAGCCAAAAACATAAAGCCCAGTGCCCGTGGGGAATACGAAATCACCGATGTGAATAAATACTACCTGGAACAGGGCAAACTTGGCGTGGGAATCTTATCGCGTGGAATTGCATGGCTGGATACCGGTACATTTACGTCACTGTTGCAGGCATCACAATTTGTTGAGGTTATCGAGCACCGGCAAGGCCTGAAAATCGGCTGCATTGAGGAAATTGCCTACCGCATGAAATTCATCGATGCCGCCAAACTGGAAGAAATTGCGCAGCCCCTGATGAAGAGCGGTTACGGAGAATATCTGATAAAACAAATCAAGTAATCAACATATTCATTTAATAACCACAAAACCCTTTCATGGAAATTTACGGCCATTACAAAAAAATGGTAAATGAGGCGCTCTTGCACCTCAGCCTTCAGAAAAAACCGGAAAAGCTATACGATCCGATCACCTACATCCTTTCGCTTGGCGGAAAAAGGCTGCGTCCTGTGCTCGCATTAGCCGCATGCGATTTGTTTGGTGAAAATCCCGAAAAGGCAATTCAGGCCGCGTCAGGCATCGAAATTTTTCACAACTTCACCCTGCTCCATGATGACATCATGGATAAGGCAGATATGCGCAGGGGCAAAGAAACCGTGCATAAAAAATGGAATTCAAACATAGCTATTCTTTCCGGTGATACCATGTTTGCCCTGGCCTATCAGCAAATTGCAACCTCATCACGGGAGCAGCTACATGAAATTCTTGACACATTCACCACAACTGCCATTGAGGTTTGCGAGGGACAGCAATACGACATGGATTTTGAAACTTCAGAGGTGGTCACAATACCGGAATACCTCAACATGATCCGGTTAAAGACAGCTGTGCTGCTTGGTGCCAGTCTGAAAATCGGGGCATTAATTGCCGGCGCAACAACTAAACAGGCGCAACTGATTTACGATTTTGGGGTGAATATCGGCATTGCATTTCAGCTAAAGGATGATTACCTGGATGCTTTTGGTGATCTGGAAAAATTCGGCAAAAATATTGGCGGCGATATTGCTGCCAACAAAAAAACCTACATTTACCTGAAATGTCTGGAAATCGCTGATAAGCAGGACCGTTCAGGATTATTGGAGCTATACCAGCAAACTCAGGGTGACAGCAAAGCTAAGATCAACGAGGTAATTGAAATCTTCAATAAGTATGATTTAAAAAACCACACCCTAAAGGAGATGGAAAATTTCTTTGGAAAATCACTGGAATTGATGGACAAAATTGAAGCCAATCCCGATAAAAAGAACCAAATGGTTAGGTATGCCGAATGGCTGTATAAACGCGACCACTAAAACTCCCGAAATTAAATTTCATTTGGGTTCTAATCGAAGATGAATTGCCGGTTGTCGTTGTCGATGACGAAATTCCCTATTTCACTCATGGTAATCTCACCGATCATCATTTGCGATTTAAGCTGATGGTCAACCTGAATTTCAACATCGTACATGGTGGTGTTTCCAATCCTTAAGGTTTCAACGGTAAACAGCGCCCTGTTGGCGATGGTTCCTTCGCCAAGCACCAATTCAGGATCACCCGAAAAGCTGTTTTTATTGATGGCACCTTCCTTTAACAGCCTGAGTGCACTTCCCAAAGAAATGGATGGCCGGATGGTTCGGCGGTCATAAATAAAATTCAGCGTAAACCCATTCACAATGCAGGGTGCCTGAATTAATCCGTTTGCTGTGAGTGTGAAATCCAGTTTTTGCTCTTCCGGATCCACCACCACTTCCACTTGTTTGCCTTCCAGATCGGTCCTTATTTTTGGTTTGGGAACGAAGTCCTTTGAGAGGATGGAAAATTCCGAACGCCGGTTCATCTGGTGCGCAGCTTCCTTCACTGCTTCAGACGGAAGTGAGTCGATAAATGTTTCGGTGAGTATTGTACCTTCTTCAAAAATAAACCCTTCTTTTTCGGTATCTTTATTCAGCCTGAAGGGCACACGTTCGCCATATCCTTTGGCTATCAGCCTGTCAGGATCGATACCACGCAGAATCAGATAATCAACAACCGATTCGGCACGTTTTTGCGAAAGAATATCGTTACGCTCATCGGTATCCCGTGCATCAGTATGTGATGCTATTTCAACAATAATGGTTTCATTGGCATCCAGCGTTTCGATAAGGCCCTGAAGCGAATCCTGAAATTGTGGTTTCAGTTCCCACTTTCCCAGATCATATAAAATATCCGGCAAAACAATGGGTTCCTCAGGAATGGGCTCCAGGTTAAAATTGATCTCGAAATCCTTGCTTGCCTCCAGGCCTACCGTGGTTTCCATGGTTTTTTGATTGAAGAAATCATCTTTAGCCACCGTAATTTCAAATGTGGTGTTGGGTTTCACCTGCTCATCCGTAAACTCGTAATATCCAACCGTATTTGTTGTGGTCGAAACCGTGGTTCCATCCGAACTTACCAGCGTAACATCTGCATTTTCAACGGGTTGAAGAATGTTATTATCCAGCACCTTGCCTGCTACCGCGTACAATTTTGGCGGATTGATAAAATACCAAAGATCGTCACCACCACGACCGCCCCTGCGGTTGGACGAAAAAAAGCCTTCATCCAGTCCATCGGGATGGAAAGTAATTCCGAAATCATCGTAGTGCGTATTCATCGGCGGACGCAGGTTTATGGGCTCGCCCCAGGATCCGTCCTCCAGTCGGCGCGATTTAAAAATATCGAGGCCACCCATACCGGGATGGCCATTTGATGCAAAATATAACACCGAATCGCCACGCATGGTCGGAAACACCTCATCACCAACAGTATTCAAAACATTGCCAAGATTCCGGGGTGTGGAAAAACTGCCGCCACCTTCTTTTTTGGTTACAATCCATAAATCTTTTCCGCCGGCGCCACCACTTTTGGGTGAGGAGAAAATCAGGAAAGACTCATCCGGGCTTACCGCCGGATGCCCGAAAACCGAAGTACTGTCACCACCAAGTTCTACCTGAGTAGGTTCTCCCCAGCTACGCCCCTGCTTCCGGGCAACATAAATATGGCACCCGTTGACGGTTACATTATCTTTTCCACACCTGGTAAAATACATCTTACTGAATTTTTCATCAAATGAAGGCTGGCCTTCGTTGGCTTCTGTATTGATGATTTCGGATTCGTCGGCAAGCACGGGATTGCTCCAGTCGCCTTTTTTATCTTGTTTGGTGTAGTACAAATCAGTAAAACTCATTCCTGTCCATTCATCTTCCCTTTTACCGGTAGAGCCTTCACGGGCTGAGGTGAAAATAATGGCATTGGAGGTTGGTTCAGAATAGGCCGGTGAGAAATCATCTTCTCGCGAATTCATCCTACGCAATTTTTCGATCTCAAAATTCGATGGGTTCTCCTCCCATTCAAGTGCCAGTTGACAGGATTCGATCCCTACCAGACCCAACGGATCATTTGGTTCGCGCTCAACATAAATTTTATAGTTCTCAAGCGCATCTTCATAATCTCCTGTGCTGCGCTGGGCATCGGCAAGTTTGCGCAATACCTTTGGCTCCGTGCGGTCGTAATCTGCCCGGACAAGTCGCTTATAATAAGCCTCTGCGCGCCTGGGCTCGTTGGTAAGCCGGTAACATTCCGCAAGCTGGTAGGTAATCCTGTTTTTCTCGAGTTTGTTACTTTTTACACGTGAGTAGGCTTTTTTATACTTGGGAATGGCCAGGGCATAGCGCATATTCGCGAAATCTTCATCGGCTGCTTCAGCTTTACGGCTCTGCGCATTGATCTGTATTGCCGTGAAGGTGAAGAATATTGTTATTGCAATTGCGAAATATTTTGTCATGAATTTCATTTTATTCCCGGATTGAATTTGCCAAATCAAATACCGGTTTTTAAAATTGTTGAGTAAACGATTTGGGATTTTGCTTTATTATTCTTTTTAGATTGTTCATGAAGCATTTGGTTAACTATAGGTGAGGATCATGGTTTTTCTTATCCGGGTCAGCATTTTCAGCATCATCCTTTTTTGATTTTGTATTTTCATTTTTTTTAAACGGCCTTTTTTTTAGCGGATTGTCCACGTGCAAATCCTGCTTTAGGTTTTCGGCTTCCTTCCTGATGTCTCCGGTTCCACGATCTATTTCATCCCTGATCTCACTGGTGGCTTTTTTAATTTCACCCACACCTTTTCCAATCCAGCGTGCAATTTCCGGGATCTTATCCGGGCCAAAGATCAGAAATACCACAAGCATGATAATAAAAATCTCGCCACCGCTAATATTGAAAAACCCGAAGATCAAGCGTTGAATTTTTTTTAAGCTTTAAATATTATTGAAAATTAGACCTGCAAAATTAAAAAAAGTCCCGTCCATTGAATCAATGAACGGGACTCTAATTGCATTTAGTTTTTATGCCTGTATTATTTCTTCTTTTTTGCTACTATTTTTTCAACATCTTTTTTACCACCGGCAGTAAGCAGGTCATAAGCAATCGGGCTGGCCACAAACAATGAAGAATACGTACCAACCAGAATACCAACCAACAATGCGAAGGTAAATCCACGAATTACCTCACCGCCAAAGATGAAGATAATCAACAATACGATGAGGGTTGTACCGGAAGTGTTAATGGTACGGGCCAGCGTGCTGTTCAAACCATTGTTGATATTCACGCTGAGTTTACGTTTTGGGTGTAACCCGACAAATTCCCTGATCCTGTCGAAGATAATCACAGAGTCGTTAATCGAATAACCAATAATTGTAAGGATCGCCGCAATAAATGCCTGATCGATTTCGAGGTTAAACGGCAATACATTATAGAATAGCGAGAACAAACTGATGGTGATTAACGAATCGTGGAACAATGCAATCACACCCGAAAGGCCATATTGCCACTTACGGAAGCGGAGGGCGATGTAGATAAAAATCACGATCAATGCAAATGTCACAGCAAGGTAGGCCCTGTTCCGGATATCATCGGCAATGGTCGGGCCAACTTTTTGCGAAC
>JAGYLT010000017.1 GCA_018400545.1 Bacteroidales bacterium | reverse complement strand
GGTTCCATCGCCGGAAGTAGTCCATTCATATATTTCCGTAAATAATGCGGCTCCCAGCAGCTGATGACCCTGATTTTCACAAACTGTGGCATCGTCACCTGCATCAGCAAACGGTAACCGGTCGATCGAAACATTTGTAAACGAAAATGCCGGCAGGAAGCACGGATCAATCGGAACGGCGATGGCATAAAATTCCACCTCACCAGTAGTGATATCCTCGCTGCCGGGATCATAAACCGGGGTCAAAATATTTTGTCCGGTAAAGGTTCCGTCTCCGGCTGATAACCACACAATATTGGAATAATTATCTGCTACGGCTTGCAATTCGATGTTCTGATCCTCACAAATGGTAAAGTCCTCACCAGAATCCACTTCCGGTGCATGCTGAATGTTGAGCATCATCGAAGAGGTGTCGGCAAGCGTGCATGGTGCCAGTGGTTGCACAACCAGCGACAGTTCCACGGAGCCATCCAAAATGTCCTGACCACCGGGCGTGTAAACCGGAGTCAGCGCTTTCGAATTATTAAATTCACCGTCACCTGTTGTTATCCAGGTAAAGTCATCCGCAAGGGTAACCACGCCGAAGAGCTGATGTGTGGAGCCTTCGCAGATGAGTGCATCCTCTCCTGCATCGGCCTGCACAAGGTTTGAAATATGAAGTGTCATTGTGGATGTCACCGGCGCCGCACAATCATTCAGCGGCTCTGCCGTCAGCGAGAGTTCCACCATTCCGTTGTTATAATCCTGCTGGGATGGCGTGTAAACCGGCGTAAGCGACTGCGGATCGTCAAATGTTCCTGAGCCGCTGGTTGCCCAGTTGGATGCACTGGCATTTTCAACCGATCCGTCCGGCTGGTAAATATCTCCGATACAAATGGAGGCGTCACCACCGGCATCGGCAACTGGGAGCGGAATCTGGCATACACCCCATTCTACAGTCTGATCCAGAATACCGATCTGTCCATTTTCGCCCTGGATTTCAGATACTTTAAAGGTCAGTTCATAAAATCCGTCACCGGTGGTCAATGATGCAAGGCCACTGATTTTAAAGAGCACATCGTTGAAACTCTCTGATGTAATCACCAGCGATTCGGTTGGGATGATGTTCCCGTCATCATCCTTTAGCTCCAGTTGATCTGTTGTAAATGTTGCAAGATTAATCGGCATGTTAAACAGTGCCAGTAGAGTGTCGATCGGTTCGCCGGCCTCTTCAGGCAAGCCAAAGAAATAATCGATGGCCGGGGTAGCGATGGTTTGCAGCCATCCCACCTGTACGCCGGAAGTACCAAAGTTACCCACCAGGTCGGCAACGCCGGCAGCCTGCACCTGGAGAGTGTAGTAGCCGTTCGGACCGGTTTTATCAGAAATGTCCACATTAAATGTGGAATCATTCACCTGCGAGATGCCTACCAGGGTATCCATCAGATTTGGACCGGCCTGGTTTTTCAGGGTCATATCCTCATACGTAAAAGTAGAAGGTTCGATAGGTTCACTAAATACCACCTCGACAAATTCGAGCGCGTAGTCGATGGGTGCATCCGGCACATTGTTGATAGCTACCACTTCCGGAACATCCTGATCTATCGGTTCAAATACAATGGTATAAGTTGAATTGGACAGCTCATCGAAGGTATCCACAAAGTGCATTTTGTTTTCGTAAATCGGCTCGCCACCATCCGGGATGGTACTATAGGTGAGCCATACGTTAGTGACCGGGATTTCCTGACCATCATCACGCATAATGCTCACAATGCGGTACTTTCCATCGCCGGGATCGTCCACCTTAATGTAGTTCCAGCCCTCTTCCGCCGGAGTTACTGTAAACTCACAAACCGTATCGGCCAGTGTAAGCGGCGCATCTACAGTTCCATTTGCAGCCTGCGACACTTGTGCAACAATGCCGTTGGAATAATAAAGGGCATCGGGCAGGTCATCCACATCTGGAATATCATTAACGAGAAAGTCGCCAACGCTGTCGTTGTGAGCACCATAAACTGTAACACCCTTGATCAACTCATGGATATCCACTTCGCTGATCAGGCTCAGGTCAGGATTACCATAACTGTCGAGATGGTTCACACTTACCTCATATGAAATGAAATGGCCGAGCAATGTACTCGTAAACCACCATTGTCCAACCTTAATTTCTCCGGGTCCGATATCACCGAAATCAACGTCCAGCAATCCCAGTTGCGTAGGATTGCCGGCCAGGTTCGATCCAATAATTTCGAAGTCGATCAGCAGGCCTTTTTCATTTTCGATAATTTCAGGCTGGGCCGATTCAATGTTTACGTTCCATGCGGTTCCGGCACCCCGGTTGTCGATCATCACGGCAAGCTCGGCGGGTATCATGGGTTCGATGGGCTCGGTAAGTGCATCATCACCATAGATATCGCGTTGCATAAAGTAATCGATGTAAAGATCCGGGCTTGGATTAACGGTAAGGGTTACCGGGAACAGATCATTCTCCACATACTCTCCGGTGAACGGATCCAGATAGGCAAGTGTTCCCCCAAAGGAATACTGTTTGGGAACTTCCGGAGCAGCACCCGGCTCCGGGATGAATTGAATTACCGCAGTTCCTTCCTGCAGGGCATCTAAAATTCCTGATCCATTGATTCCCGTCATGCCATCCACCGAAACGGTATTTATCTGGAAAAGATCGTTTTTCAGATTGCCGTCCTCATCCCGAACCTCGAGATCCAGGAGGATGTTTTCCATGGCATCAGTTTCATTTCCGTTGTAGATGGTTAGTGTTCCTTCAAATGCCTCACGGGTCATCGTCAGGGTTTGCGAGAATTGAACCGTAACCGTGGCACAAACCGCACTCGAAGCTTCCTCGGTATAAGAGTTTACAATATTGTGCGCCCAATTGTACATCGAATCCAGAGACGGGAACCCGCGGTTGATCATGTGTTCAACGGCTGAGTCGAATTCAAGCGAGAATGTATAAAGTGCAACGGTATCGATAATTGAAGGATAATCAGGCGTTGGCGAATAAATGCCGCTGTCCCAGGCTTCCATCGTAGTGTTCCAGTGATCAACAAAGGTGTTGATATCCAGCGCTGTCACATCAGATTCAGTGAAGATATTGAGCAGTTCGTTTTGCCTGTCTGCACTAAATGGTATTTGACTTTCGATGTTTTCGGTAATCGAATCATTAAACATCTGGAAGTCCTGTTTCTCAATGAAAAGCTCATCCCGGAAGGTTTCGATCATGGTATTCTCAATGGCCGTGAAACCTTTATCCACCATAAAAAAATCTTCTTGTGCCTGCTCCAGTTCATCAGGCCCATTTTCCGGGTTGGTATTTCCAATCAATTGGTTGATTTTACAACCAATCGACCATCCGATATTCCATGCACAAGTAATTTTACCCCAGATTTGTTTTCCCAGTTTTACTAAACCAAGTGCAGAGCTTGCACCACCTTTTGGCCCGGCGTTCAACTTTCCGCTAAAGCTAATGCCGATATTTGGTATTGGGGAGCAGCCCCAGAGGGCGTTGAGGAATTCCGCCAGACATGGATCGCATCCCGTATTGCTGGTGGTGATTGGCGTTGTGGAAGCCTGTGGTGGATATGACGTGCCACCACCACCACCCGGTCCTCCGGGGCCTCCGCCACCGCCTCCCCACCAGGGAAAGCCGCCACCGCCACCGGGGCCACCGCCACCGGAACAGGTCCTGCCCTGATAATAAATGTCGTCCTGGACCAATCGCAACTGATCGTCGGGGCCACATTCGAATTTATAGCTTGCAATGGTGTAGTCAACACAGTTTGAAGACCTTTCCGGTGAATACATACCTTCAGGTCTTCGCTCCATAATACACGGAATTTGCACGGCTGTTTGCGGCAAAATATCCAGTTGATCCACGTTAGCCGTAAACATGTATTCGTCATCTTGCGGGAATTCGATTTCTACATCCTCGGCAGTGATCAGCCCTTCATTGGTCAGGGTGATGATAAACGGGAAAACTTCTCCCTGGCTGAGTTGCGGCATGGTATCGGGCATGTTCATGATCACCACCGGGGCAGGAACATTGGTTTCGAATTCCACCACAAGGGTAATCTCGTATTCATCTTCGACCACGGTAGGCACAACATCCCAGGTATATGAGATAGCCTGGAATGCCAGGAAAACAAGTTCGCTGTTTACAATGCCCTTTTCGATGTAGATATTCTCCTGGAAAGAAGCGTGTTGGAAAGCAGTTACTTTGAGTGTGTAGTAGCCTTCATTCACATCTTCAACCATGAAATGCCCGTTTGCATCCGTCAATCCTTGCGCAATGATTTCGCCGGAGTACGGGTGTTTCAGTACCACCAGCGCACTGTCTAAGTGCGGTGCTTCAGGGGTGTTGTATGTGTATTCGTCCACAACATCAACCAGCAGGTCGCCGGTTTCGGTGGAGATCGGTTCAAACACAAATGGCAGGGATTTGCTGTTGGAGTTGGTTCCGGAAAGCACCATTGATCCTGTGATCGGATTGTTGAGCTGCAGATCATCACCGGGTGTTAACGAAAGTGTTACCACGGCCGTTTCGCCCGGATCGAGGGATGCAATGCTGTCGGCACTGGCCAGGTCTAACCAATCCAGTTCCGGAAGGTTAATCGAGATGGTTCCGGTAGAATCCAGGCCATTGTTCAGCACTTCAAACTCCACATAGTTGATGGTGTTTACTACCATCGATTCATTCAACGAAACGGGGTCCAGCTTCAGGTTACCCTTTGTGGCGTTGCAATAAAACCACGCACTGAATTCGAATTTCGTGCCCTCGCCGGAAGTTAATCTCAGTTCAACCTCTTCATACTGCGAACCTGCGGTTACTTCGGTAGCTTCAACGGTGTAAGCTATGGAACCATATTCGTTTCCGGGCAACACCGGCAACGGGGTAAATGAAACATTACATCCCGGTGGTGACGATAAGACTTCCACCTGTACATTATTCAGGTCAACCGGGCTGAAGTTCTTGATCTCGAGGAAACGGTTGGAGGTTTCGTTGAGCCAAAGCTCCCAGATGATATAGTTATTTGCGGTTCGTTTTGCACCCAGCATGGTGAATTCATCCTGGGCTTCGTTCAGGACTTCGCCGGGATAACAAGCACCCACGTAGTATTCACCTGCCTCGCCGTTGAGCGGGAAAAAATCCACACTGAATTCACCGTTGTCGTCACTGGTAGCCTGTAGCACACGCCTCACACCATTTACCACAATGTACACATCCACATCTTTGAAAGCTGCCGGAGAGCGGTTTACGGTTTCTGTGGTTCCCTGGATAGTGATGGGACTGGCCCCGTTAAATTGGTCTCCCTCAACAAACGCAGTTGAAATGTAATCCGGAGTTACCGTGAGCAGGGCCGGGTCGGTGGTATTGTTGATACCGATCAGCTCATTCAACGCTGCATCTTCGTTTACGGTGGCGATGATGTAGTACTCACCGATCTGGTCATCCAGTGTGATGTCATAAACCACCTCCACTGAATCTCCGATGGCGAGCGGCACATCGATGGTTTCCGTGTGCAGCAATTCATCATTGTTGCTTACGGTAGCATTATTGGATTTGTAGAGTTTGATCTCAGCCCCCGGTGAAGCAAGTGCATGGCCATTATTGGTGATATAGAATGAAGCGGTGATCTCGTCAAAAATCAATGCATCATTTTGTGAAAGCTCCATCGGGGTTGCCACAAAATCAGGCAGGTTGCGGTCGCTCACCATAATCCAGCAGGTTCCTGAACTGTAGCCATTGGAAGATACGGTTACCGAAACGATCTGGTCGCCGTCCTCGATGCCGTCATCCAGCGATGAGAAAGGTACTTCCACAGAATCCATACCCTCAGGGATTATGGCAGTGGAAGCTATGCTGATTTCATCTGCACCGTTGTGCTGAATGTTTACCGTTATAGCCTCACCACCCTGTGTATTTCTTGTAATGATAAGGTTTCCGACATCCGGCTGATTCTCTGCAACCACAAACGGGTCGGATTCGGCGGATAGCGATGGGCCATCATTATCATAAATATGCAACATGGCAGAGGTGGTTCCGCCACTTTCTTCAGGAGCGCCGCACCCACAGGAATTCAGATAAATGGCTCCGGAAATCTCAATGTTGCGGTCGCCATCCAGGATGCCGTTATCAATCACACCAATGTTAAATTGCTGTTCGATCTGGTTGGGCGGAATGGTTACTTCCGCCGGGAGAAAGACCTGATTTGGCGGCATTGCCGAAAGCAAAACAACAATCGGTTCGTCGCCCGGTTCCAGTCTGGTAAGTTTTCCCCACGCGGCATAAGGCCCACCAGCTTCCGATACGGTATCCGGCATAATGGTGAGTTCTACCTGCGGAACATCGTTATCGATGATTTTTATGGTATCCATCCCGGGAATAAATCCCGGCAGAGATGCATTGATGATCACGTTCATGTTCAGCTCAGGTGTAATATCATCTGTTACATCAACCTCGATGGTGGCTGATGGCTGGTTGGCAGCAAGTACAATGGAATCCGGCAGGTTGATCTGACTGGACTGGCCGGTATAAAGGTCAACCTCTAATGAAGCATCCGTAACTAAATCGCGGGTTACGGTCAGGTTGAATTTGTCACCTTCCATGGCTTCATCCGGGTCCAGGCTCAGCGTCAGTGTGGGTAATTCATCATCCACTACGGTGATTTCTGAAAAGTTCTGCTGATAACCGGCAGCATTGGATAATATTTCAATATCAAAATCACCTTCGATCAACAGATTATCGATAGCTGATAAACTGAAAGAAACGCCGGACTGGTTGGCCGGGATGGTTACCGTTGCCGGTACGCTGATTCGTGATGGATCAGAAACGGCAAAATTCACCTGCAAAGGATCGGTCCTGAATCCACTTCGGAAAACCATGCATTGCAGCGGATTGGCAGCATCTTCCATGATGGATTGCTGCGGAATATTTACGGTAAGCACTTTTTCAAGCGTAAAGCTTTCGCCAGATAATGCTGTATTGTTGATCTCTCCGTTTGGTTTTTCAACCAACTGGGCATATGGCGTAAGCACTACCTCGATAAACACCTCGCCTTCCATTCCGGGATAAGCCGGAACATTGAAGCTGGAACTTTGCGAGATGATTCCGCCATCTTCGAGCGTGTCGTTGTACTGGATATATCCCAGGATCAATAGCTGACTGCCGGAAATCAAAGAAACCCGCTGGCTCCATCCGCCGATGGCCGGTGCATCACCAATGTTTTCAACATTCCAGCCCACATTAAAACTTTCTCCGGGTGTAATGCTTCCTTTCAGCGATTGGACGGAAGACACCGCAATGTCAGGATAGGGTGGGAGGATTACCAGCATGGTTTCGTCAGAAGTTGCCATGTTGTTGTTCTCATTGGTTTCCTGAATTTTGTTGGCAATATCGGCCCGGACAATGATGTACTGTTCGCCTTCCAGATAGTCAGGCAGATCGAAGCTGATGGTGTTGGTGTAGCTCTGTCCGGAAGCCAGGCCGGAAACATTATTGGTTGTGGAAATTAGTGTAGCAGTTGCGTCATCAAATTCAGGATCGGGTGATATGTAAACACGGTCTTTCCACGGAATCAAACCGGTTCCTCCTGTGCCGATGTTTGCGATCGTGAAACTAACCGTAGCGGTTTCACCGGAATAACCGGTATCCGGCAACATAATTTCGCTGACTGTCAGGTCGGAAAAAACGTTAAACGAGAAAACCAGGGTTTCGCTTTCGGTTTGTGAGCATGAATTTCTGGCAATCAGTTTCCAGTTGTAGAGGTAGTTTTTATTCAGGTATTCGTAATAGGTGTATGAAGTTCCGGTGATACCTTCCACCGTTGGCTCATTGGGTTGCTGTTGCGATGTCCGCCAGAGATAAAGGTCGTAGGCGGTTGCATTTGGAACCTGGGTCCATGAGAAATTCACCGGTTCAACCACACCAAAACTGCTGTCGGCGGGTGAGAGGGTTGTGAATGCTCCTACCGGTGGTGAGTTGGTCAGATTATAATTTAGGGTGTCATTGCCTGTGTTTTCATCAATGGGGAGCAGCGTGAAAACCTCCAGATCATAATCGCCAACAGCGGATAAATCCAAAGTCTCGGTAAAAGTGTAATCCACCGCGTCTCCGGTTGACAGGTTTCCGGCCACACTTTCCACAATCGTTGCTCCGCCGTTCAGTGAAAATCCCACATCAAAACCATTTTGATCAAGCAAACCAAAATTCTGAATGGTTACCGTAAGCGGCTCTGCATCCGTCAGTCCACATCCTGAAAGCGGGGCTAAAACATCCACCACCGCAAGATCATGGTCGGGGGGAACACCCACACCGGAAAGCGGCAGGCTGATCATGCCGACATTGGTTTCAAAAATCATTTCTTCGGAAACCGGATTGTAATTCTCAGGCGTGAAGGTGATGTCAAAAGTTACATCCTGATTAAAACCAAGGGTCTGAGGCATGATGAGATCCGTGCTGAAGAGGTTTTCACCGGTGAAGCTGTACCCGGTAACTTCCAGGTCGGAACTTCCTGAATTGGAAAGCGAAATGCCAACAACCCCGGAATTGTTTACCACCACATCTCCAAATAAGGCCTGGTCAGGTGTAAGTACCGGAACAGGGGGCGTTACGCCCAATCCCGAAAGCGGCACCTGAATCTGTGCAACGTTGGCATCGCTCAGCGAAATGGTGAGCATTTCGTTGTATTGCTGCACTTGGGCCGGTTCGAAAACAACCTTCAACATCTTTTGTGAAAACGGAAATACCTTGTCAGCATCATTGAGTTTGTAAAATACAGGTGAGCTGAAGCTGATATCCGTGATGCCCGCTGCAAGTGCGCCGGAGTTTTCGATGATAAGTTCAAGCGTGTCAGTCAGTCCGGTGAAGGTATCATCAAATTGCAACTGGGCCGGATTGGCTGCAACCATTCCGGTTCCTTCAATAATCAACGAAAGGGTAACCACATCCGATGGGTTATCTGCATCATTTCCGTTAACGGTGATTTCACGTTCGTAAGTGCCCGCGAAAAATCCTTCAGAATCCAGTTCCAGGTCCACATCCTGCGCCTGGCCTCCGGTGAGGCTTCCGGTTCCGTTGCTCATTGTCAGGAAATCATCGGATAGAGCGGAAGATGCTGCTCTGACCGGATTTCCGTAAAGGATGCCGTTGTTGCTGTTCAATGAGGCATCCGAAACAATATTTCCCACGCTATTCACAAACGGGAAATAAAGGATGAGTTCGGGCTCTGTGCCCAGGAGTTGCTGATGCATGGCCGACTGAATTTCAGATGCATTGCGCGCGATGTTCCACAAACGCACTTCATCCAGCTTTCCGTTGAGGAACGCAAACTGGTAGGAACGGCCAATGCGGAGGTTATCCGTGTTGGGTTCGATGCTGAATGGTGCAAAAGTTTGTTCGGCATCCTGCAAACCATCAACAAAAATGCGCATGGTCCGGCCGTCGAATGTGGCGGCAATGTGCACCCACTGGCCTGCGGGAACCGTACTTCCGGATTCAACCGTGTACATATTGTTCAGTTCGAATTCTGCCTTCTGGTTTTCATTGATCCTGAGCCTGTATTTTCCCTCCGAGGTATTTTCCTTACCCAAGATAAACGCATTGGTGTTGTTGTTCAGGTAAACCCACGTTTCCATGGTGAAGGCATTTCCGGGATTCAGTATATCGTTGTGAACCACGTTGATGTAATCCCCGGCACCGTCAAGTTCCAGCATATTCGGGTTGAGCGCCGAAATTTCCGTCTGGAAATCCAGTGTTTCACCACCGGTATTTTGTACGGTGAATAACTTATTGTCAACCTCACCGGATTGCAGGGTTGAGCTCAGCGCCAGCGGAGATACCTCCATCTTTGGGGGTTCTACCCCAACTGCTGAAACCACCACCGGATATACGGGATTGGCCGGATCGTTGGATTCGATGTTAATGATGCCCGAATATTGTTGCGCAATTTCGGGGCTGAATTCGATCAACAACGGCGAAGCCTCGCCCGGCGGTATGCTGAACTCCGGATTCTGAACGGTAAATACAGGTTGCTGGCTTTCAATATTCACGGCGGTAATTTCGAGTGTGTCGCAGCCGCTGTTGGCAACCAGCAACTCACCGATCTGAGTTTCTCCAACGTTGCCCGTTCCGATATCCAGAAAATCCCCGGCCAGAATAGCCGGTTCGCCGGTAACGGTGAGGAAATAATCCACAGCCACCTGCGGCTGATCCGGGTCGTTCGAATTGATGAGCAGTTGAGCCTGATGGGTTCCTGCAAAAAGATCCAGGGTGGAAATGCTTACCATCACGGTCAGGCTGTCTTCCCCGGGAATGGTATCCATCGCAGGGCTTCCTGAAATCCATTCTGTACTTCCAACAATCTCATAAATGAGGTTTTCCTGCCCTTCGTTAAAGATTTTTATGCTGTCCGTGTAAACGTCATTGCAGGCAAAATCGTAGGAGAACGAAGTTGAAGATACGGCAATCTCTGGTGGGGTGATCCCCTGGCCGGTGATCGGTACCTTCAGGGTGTCAGCATTGCTTGCATTGCTGATTGCCCAGAGGGTATCATTTTTAACGCCTGAGCTGGCCGGGGTGAAATCCAGCCCAACCTCCTCGGTAGCCCCCGGAACGACGCTCATCGGGAAAGAAAGCCCGCTCAGGTCAACGGAAAATTCTCCCGATCCTCCTGATTGCAGGGCTATTTCATCGATGATCAAATCCTGGGTTCCGATATTTTTCAACCCCAGTACTTCGTCCGATGAAGTGTTGACGATCACTTCTCCGAAATCCACCAAATTCATGGATGCTTCAATTTGCGGATTTCCGGTAACATTTAAGGCAATCGGAATGATGAGGTTTGGCTCGTCAATGCTGTTATTTGCGAGGATAAGGTTGGTTTCATAGAGTCCGTCGTTCAGTCCTTCTGACAAAATCATGAAATCGAAATTTACCGACTGGCCCGGATCGAGATTGGATAATCCGTCCGGCAAATCCACCCAGTTGCCACCACCGGGTGCGCCAGGCGCACTGATGGAAGCTCCGCTTGTGAGCGAACCATCGTAACCATTTCCGGTAAGATCAGCGGCGGTGCCATCTTCAAAATTCCAGTAAGCCTTCAGGCCCGTTTCGGATCCTGATAAGGTATTAAACATCATAGCCTGAATTTCATCTTCAGTTTTCAAAAAATCCCAGATACGCACTTCATCCACGATTCCGGGGAAATTATTTCCACTGCAACAGGCTTCTCCGCCTATCCTCACGTTTGCGCTGTATCCCACATAATTTGCAGTTACACTTGCTGAGGCAATAAATTCACCGTTTACATACAGCCTGGCAGTATTACCGTCGCAGGTTGCGGCCACATGTGCCCATTCACCAGCAACTGCAAAACCTTCAGCAGAACTTGTTGCAGTCTGGGAACATGATCCGGGCGGATTGATGCTTACACCGTATTTTCCATCCAACATTACGATTCCCCAGTCATTGCAACCACCAAAACCGCCAAAAATGGCCCTTCTGCCATTGGGTGTGGATGAGGGCTTTGCCCATGCTTCGATAGTCCACTGCGAGCCGGGCGAGAGGTTGCCAAGCGCCACATAATCGTTGCTGCCGTCGAGCAGGACGGATTTGCCGTTGGGATCTTCGCCGAGAATACCCCGGTACTGAAGCACACCGGTTCCGTTATTTTCAATCATAAGGGTTTGCTGTGCTGAATCCGGTTCGTTCAATGCAACAAAGATTTCCATCGGGTTAACCGTAATTTCAGGGAGTTCCAAATCAAGGGTTACCGCCGAAAACTGTCCGAATCCAAAATTGCCGTTACCGAAAATGAAAGTTGGGTTAGCATCAAATGTTGATGGAATTTTATTGATTTCGGTGTAAATTTTAAACGACATCGGGTTGCCCGGTGTAAAGCCGGGTAAGCCATTGTCATCATCTTTTTCCCAGGCTATAATGGTCAGGTCTTCTCCACTAATGAGCGCCTCAGTATTTGCAAGTCCTACACAAAGTCCGCCGTCAAAAACAGCGATTTCATCACCCGGCTCAAGCCATTCGCTGATGTTTGTATTTTCGATGACGATCGGGTATGGGAGCCCGGTTTCACTAACCACATTGAATTCATTTTCAATGCCCACGCCCGACAGACCAACCTCTGCATTTGCAGCATTGGAACTGATGGTGAGTGTTCCTTCGAAATAGCCTTTGATATTGGGCTGGAATGTGATAAAGACTTCTTTTACATCGTTGGTGTTTTCGAGTATGAAAGAGGTTGGTGAAATGGTAAAGTTTTCATTACTGCTTTCAATGTTGCTTACGGTGAGTGATGAAGTTCCCGTGTTGATCACATAAAAAGAAAGGATTTTATCCGTTTCGGTTTCCACATTGCCAAAGCTGAGATGATCAACCGAAGTATTGATGTCCGGAGATCCTGCCGGCAGGGCAAATCCCTCGATGCTGACAAAAGTCTGTGGCTCGTCCGGGTCGTTGCTTTCGATGAGGAGTTGCGTTGAATATCCACCGGCAACCGATGGCGCAAAAGTTACCTCAAAGGTCAGGGAATCTTCTGCAGGAACATCGCCCTGATCGATGGCTGAAGAAAAGGCATCGGAAGTTTCCGAAACCGTAAAATGCAACGGGGCGTTTCCGGTGTTGAAAACGGTAATCTCATTTACAACACTTTCTCCAACGGTAACCTGTCCTACATAAAGATTTTCCAGCGGAACATCTATTTCCGGCGCTAATCCGGAGGCAGCTTCCAGCGTGAGGCTGGTAAACTGCCCAAAGCCAAAGTTTCCATTTCCGGTGATGTATTCCGGCACACCATCCAGTTCAACCCAGTTGTCATAGATTTCTGTCCAGATTTTAAAGCCCATGTGATTTCCGGGGGTAAAGCCCGGGAGACCGAGGTCGTCATCTTTTTCCCATGCCGTAATGAGTAGGTTTGAGAACAGCTCCGGAGGTGCCGGTCCGCCGATATTGGCATTTCCATTGAGATATGACGTTGTGGATCCCGGAACGCGGTTCTGGAAATTCCCGTCATCGAAATTCCAGTAACCAACCAGTCCATCCTCCAGTCCAACGAGGGTATTGTGCATATCCTGCTGAATTTCGAAGGCTGTTCTGGCATAATCCCAAATCCTCACTTCATCAATGTTTCCATTAAAATAGTAGCTGTGTCCACCGCTTCCGCCGTAAGCGCCGATAATCTGGCCTGCGTAGCCGGTGCGTAAAGGCTTGCTGTAGTTTTGTGTAGCTTTCAGTTCGCCGTCAACATAAATGCGTTTGGTGTTTCCATCATAGGTGGCGGTAATAAAATGCCAGTTATTACCGGAAATGCCAATGGAAGCACTGTTATTGTAGAAGTTATCATAACCCCCTCCATTGCTGGGATAGGTTCTGAAGTTGATGTTGCCTCCCTCGAAGAAGAGTGAATATTGTGAATTCACCGGACCTTTCTCAAAGATGAACCCGTTTTGCGAAAAGTTGGATGAATACACCCATGCAGAGATCGTTAGCTGCTGTAAATCGAAGGCATTGGAGTTATCCACGATCAGATAATCTCCGCTGCCATCCAGGTTCAGGCTGTTGCCGCCGGGTTGCGCAATGCCTACTCCTACGCACAGATCCTGATCAAATACGGCCACTTCATCGCCAACATCCGGTCTGAAACCATCCACATCCACATCTTCGATGATGATGCTGTAGGGCTTACCGGTTGGGCTGACCGATGAAAAGTGTCCCTGTGAAGCCACACCTGTCGCCGGAACGTTTGTGGTACCGCTGGTGGCTTCAATAGAAATATTTCCATTAAACCCGCCGGATTCAACGGGTGAAAAAATGACCGCTATATTCCGGTTTTCGCCCTGCCCGAGGGTAAATGAAGTTGCCCCGAAAATGCTGAATACGCCATTGGAAGAGGTGATGTTATTGATTTGCAAATCACCGTTTCCGGCATTAAAAATATTGAGCTTCAGCGATTTTGTGGTGTTCATGGCAATGCCGCCAAAATCCAGAAATGAGGGATTAACGGTGATCTGGGGCGTTGGCTGGGGCAGTCCGGTTCCGTAAAGCGGAATTTCGAAATCCGGCGTATCGGGATCATCGCATGTTACCGTAAGCAGATCGCTGTATGCGGTAACTTCCGTTGGGGTAAATGTGATAAACAGGGTATCGGTTTCACCGGCCGGAATAAAGGAGGAATTTTTCGATAGTGAAAAGTGGGGATCGCTGTTTTGGAACGATTCCATGTGAAGCACCGCTGTACCGGAATTCCCGATCACCAGTGCAAGTGTGCTGCTTTCATTCACCACCACCGTATTAAAATTCAGCAGTGTATCCGAAATTGCAACATCGGGGATGAGGTCTGTGGTAGCGGAAAGTTTAACCACGCTGAACGTCCCGTTTCCGAACGTGCCGTCACCCTGGGTGAATTCGCTGATGGCATCGAAGTTTCTGATTTCCGAGTACCAGGTAGTGTGGTATTTAAAGGTCATGTCGTTTCCGGGCGTAAATCCGGCCAGATTTTGATCCGGATCGGCCTGCCAGGCAACCAGGTTTTGGTTGGGCTCGCCGTTGTAAAAAGTCATGCCCACACAGAGTTCACCGTCAAAAACACCGATCTGTGTTCCAAACGGAATCTCCGTATTGTTTATGGTGAGATCGTTAAGTACAATATTGTAGGGCAATCCCGTAGGCGGTACCGATTCGAAGGGTTCGTTGCCGGGACTGGATTGATAAACCGGTGCTCCCGAAAGTACATAGGATGTGTTGCCGGCAATGGTGCCGTCGTTGCTTCCCGGGGAGAAGTCATAAACGGTGCCTCCAAAACCTTCATTCAATTTCCAGTATGCGGCAAGTCCGGCTTCCTGTCCGGTAAGTTCCACATTGCTGTAGGTGTTGATTTCGGAGGAGTTGCGTGCAACATTCCATACCCTTACTTCATCTATCATTCCCTTAAAGTCGGAAACATAGCCTCTGGCGAGGTAAAAATTCAGGCTTCCGCTTTGGGCGGATGAATAGCTGGCATTGGCGCTGTTTACCTGGATGCCGTTGATATACCAGTAGAGTTTCATGTTTGTGAGATCGCGCACCAGGGCGATGTGCGTCCATTCATTGGCATTTAAGGATTGGTTGGTGCTGAAACCCTGGTAGGGATTATTGTTTCCGCCTCCGGTGCCATAAAAATAGTTGATGGTTCCATTGGTTTCGATGGTCATGGTACCTTCACCCGCATAGGCTTTGGCCATGGGATTTCTCCGGGCGGCAAAATCCGTGGGATGAATCCACATTTCGATGGTCTGGTCCCCCGTAATCTGTAAATCCGAGGGATTCCCAAAATTCACGTAATCACCACTGCCGTCAAAATTAAGCGCATAGTTTTGTGCCTGTGATTGTTGGGCAAATCCGGCCAGCAACATTACTATGAAAATGGTGAAATACCTGAAGGATATATTGTAGTTTGTTTTATCCATAATTCAGTTCCTTATTTCATTGGTGAAAAAATGGTGCACCTGCAAATTCAGATAGAAATTGCAGGCACACGTATTCGAAATGATTATTGGAGTATGATCACTTTTTCGGTGAACACCCCGCCGGTGGTTTCGGCAATAACGAAATAAACGCCGGGCTTGAGCTTTTGCCCGTTAAGGTCGGAACCGTCCCACACAATCTTATGATAGCTGCTGTTTGGCTGATTCAGGAATGCTTTTACCAAACGGCCTGAGCGGTCGAATACCTGAACTTTTACCGGGTCTTTATCCGCAAGTTCAATTTCAACCTCCGTACTGTTTTTGAACGGATTTGGCGCTACGCTGAAGAAAGCGGGTTTTTCATTAACCGGCGTGCTTTCAAGAATTGTTACCGCATAGTTACCTTCATCAAAAATGGGCTGAGAACCGTAATTGGTTGTCAGTTTCTGGCTGATAGCCTGTTGGGTAGATGCTCTGTAAACCTTTGCGCATATGGGGTTTCCGGGCACATACCCCGGCAGGTTTTGCGATTCGTCCTGTTCCCAGGCTGTAATCAACAACTGTTTTTCACCCTGATAAATGGCGGAGCCAACACAAATATTTCCGTCGAACAGCCCGATTTCATCGCCGGGCAACAGGCTGTAAATGCTTTCGTTGGCAGATTTGATCCTGATAACAACTGCATACGGTAAGCCTGTCTCAACCGGGGTAAAATAGTTGGATTCCCGTTGGCTGTTTTCTTTCTGGGCTATCACCGGAACATGAGCGGATTTTGTGCCGGCCGGCGGATAGCTGAAACTAACGGCTGTATCAACGGCAAGGGCAATTTTGTATCCCATACCGGGTTGCATATTCACTAAAGTATTGATGCCCTGACCGGGAATCCAGGAATCTCCGGATGCTGATTGAACAATGCTGACTTCGGTTTCCAATCCTGAAAACACATCGGTTACGGCTACCGCATTCTGGCTCAGCACAGAAATGTAATTCCATTTGGCCGGCTCAACGGTGATTTCCCAGTCTTCCTGATTGATAAAAGTTCCCTCATAAGGTATTGTGGTTGATTCATCACCGTAATAGTAAAAACCATCCAGGAAATTGATATCGCCAATGGTGTTGATGTTATAGCCCGGAATGAACACCCCGCCGGCATCATTATAAACAATCTGCAGGCCGCTCACGCCATCGAATACGTCAACAGCATTCGGGTAGCGGGGCAGCAGGTTGAATGAAACCAGGTTGAACTGACCACCGGTAACGGCAACATTCTGGATGTTGTAAACCGAAGCCTCCAGCGAAAGGGCCGAGAATTCACCGAATCCAAAGGTGTCGTCACCAATGAAATAGGTTTCATCAGCTTCATTGGTCTCCAGGTCTGCGGAGGTATCGTACATTTTAAAAGTCATGGGATTGCCCGGTGTGAATCCGGCCTCTCCGTCACCCGGGTCTTCCTGCCAGCAGGTGAAGATAAAATTGAATTCACCGTTGTAAATGCCGGCTCCCACGCAAACATCGCCATCAAAAACACCAATCTCATCACCCACATCAATGGTTGTTCCGTCAATTTTTGCATCGGTAATATATATGGTGTAAGGAATACCTGTTTCATCAACCGGGATAAAATGTACCGGTGATGCCGGTACAGTTTCGCCATGCTGAAGTGCAATGTCGAGGTCCACTACCGGCTCAGTCAGGTCGTCGGTGTGCAGCGTAGTCGTGAAAAACTGCGAACTCATGTCATCGCGCTTGTAGAAAGTGAGCGGAATAATCTCGGAGTCTCCGGGAGCAATGCTGTACGCTGATTGCGGCACACTGTAAAGTGTGTAAAGCTGGTTGCTCTGGCTTTCGATATATGTGTTTCCGTTAACATTGCCCTGCAATCCGT
>JAGYLT010000169.1 GCA_018400545.1 Bacteroidales bacterium | reverse complement strand
GGCCGTATCGCTTCCGGGATTTTCACAGTCAGGTCCCTGATAACGGAAGTAAAAAATCCAACTGTCATAATCATCGGGTGATGCATTTGGCCCGCAATGATCGGCTGTCAGGAGAAATTGTTTATGATCCAGCCTGGTATTGTTCACCAGCGAACCTGAGCACCAAACCGAACTGCTGCCCTGTTTTACAATGATCCGCACCACGCCGTTTGCCTGGTCCTGCCACATATTACCTTCCGGACATTTCACGTTTACCTCGCAGGTGTCGGAATTGCCAAAACCCTTTGTGCCGAAAATCCGTTCGGCGGTGCGATACACATAGCCCACCTCATCCATTAAAATTTCAGGCATTTCTGTTCGCCCGGCAGGCTGGTGATATTCAAGAATGGTGGTTTCGCCCTGTATCATTTCCGTGGCAAAGGGGCCGCCATTTTTGTTGTTGAAACTGGTGAACGCACCTGCAAACTGATTTTTTACGCTGTTGTACAAGAATAGCTTTCCACCGTCCGGAATTTGAAATTTTTCATAATATAAAATGATGGCCTGCGCTTTGGGGGCATGCACGGCCAGCCTGCAAATGCGGCTTCCGTCATTTAATTTCAGCCAGGTTCCCTGTTTCATCAGGTTGATGTTGGCAGGAACGGATTGGGCAAAACGCATGGCGATACCATATTTATCCGTAAAGGTATCTTCCTTTAAAAGTCTTTCCACATCCGGAGCATCAACGGTTATGGTGTTGAAATTGTCGT
Source organism: Bacteroidales bacterium (assembly GCA_018400545.1). The sequence goes on along the minus strand of JAGYLT010000169.1, from coordinate 4,878 downwards.
TAATGATATCGTTTCTTTTGCTGGGTGGCAATTCGCGATTGCTGATTTGTGATAAAACAATGGTCTGATTGCTAAAAATAAGAACCAGCATCAGCGCGAAGAGTAGGATTGGATTTTTCAAAGTATGATATGTTTTTGGGTTTGTGTACAAAAATAATTAAAAAAACAAATTTCTGATACCACATTGATTGTTGCGGTTTGTTGATATCCCATTGGATAATGCTTTTATGTTGTGCATTAAATTGTAAATTTGGCGCTTTTTCAGCAACACAATAAACCAGATTTATGGAAAAGATCAAACAGACCCTACGCGACAAACCGGCAGTCCGCTGGACGATGATGTTGTTGGTAAGCTTTCTGATGGCAGCCAACTATTATTTCTACGATGCCTTATCACCCCTTAAAAATCTGCTGCAGGAACAGTTAAATTTTAGTTCGCAGGATTATGGTATCGTAACAGGATTTTATGCTTTCCCGAATACTTTCCTGTTGATGGCTATTATCGGTGGAATTATCCTTGATAAGCTTGGAATCAGGCCAACCGGTCTTTTATTTGCGGTTTTTATGCTCATTGGTGCATTTGTTACGGCTTATGGAACTACAGATTATTATGCAAACGGTGGATTTGCCCATGGCTTTATGGGTTCATTCTGGCCTGAGTATTCACCCGAACTTAAAATGATGTCGCTGGGTATGCTGCTTTTTGGTCTTGGCGCCGAAACCAGTATTGTGGTCACCAGTAAAATTTTGGTAAAGTGGTTTAAGGGTTATGAAATTGCCCTGGCATTTGCCCTGAATCTCGGGGTTGCCCGAATCGGTACAGCTCTTGCCTTTAATATTTCACCAAGGCTTGTAATGCCCGATTTTTGGGCTGCACCTGTTTGGTTCGCAGTTATGCTGCTTTTAATTGGATTTTTGTTTTTCCTGGTTTACATTATGTATGATGTTAAATTGGATAGGCAGGAAAAATCTCAGTCCAGCTTATTGGATAATGATGAGGAATTTAAAATTGCTGATCTCGGAAAACTATTTACTAACCGGTCATTTTGGTTTATCACAGCACTTTGCGTAACCTTTTATGCGGCAGTGTTCCCGTTTTTAAAATATGCCCCGGATTTTTTCCATCACAAGTTTGGTTTTTCCACTAAGGCAGCCGGTGATATTGCTTCCATGTTGCCCTATGGAACCGTATTGTTTACCCCACTTTTTGGATGGGTTGTTGATAAATACGGCAAAGGGGCTACCCTTATGATTTATGGCTCGCTCATGTTAATTTTTGTTCACCTTATGTTCACCTTCACCACCTTTAATGTTTACATTTTGATGGTGTTGCTGGGAATAGCTTTTTCGCTGGTGCCTGCTGCCATGTGGCCGTCCGTGGCCAAAATTGTGCCCGAGCATCGCATTGGAACTGCCTATGGAGCCATGTTTTCCTTGCAGAATCTGGGTTTATTTGCCGTGCCTATTCTTGCCGGTACTGTGCTGGATATAACGAATCCCGGCGTAACTTCAGAGATGATAAGCCAGGGCGCCCAACTGGAATATTCCAAAACCATTTTGATGTTTGCCGGCTTTGGCATTATCGGGTTTGTTTTTGCCTTGTTGTTGAAATGGGATGATAAAACATCTGGCTACGGCCTGGAATTGCCTTCCAACGAGATGGTAGAAGAGCAGGAATAAGATTTTAAACATATGAACACGAATCCAGGAATTTTAAAAGATAAAGCAGTCACCAGATTTTCGATTCTGATACTGATAGCTTTTGTGCAATCTGCCAATTATTATTTCTATGATGCCATTTCACCACTCAAGCGTTTGCTGGAGGATAACTTTAATATCACATCCTCTGACTATGGTTTGTTTGTGGCGGCTTATTCCATCCCCAACACATTCCTTTTGATGGCTGTGTTGGGTGGAGTAATCCTGGATAAGCTTGGGATCAGGCGAACGGGTTCCTTGTTTGTGGGACTGATGGCTGCCGGTGGACTGGTTACTGCCTATGGAGCAAGTGAATATTACTCTTCTGGTGGATTTGGTTATACATTTTTCAATTCATTTTTACCCGGCTATACCCCCGAATTGAAACTCATGGTTGTGGGCAGGTTTCTGTTCGGGCTTGGTGCCGAAACCAGCATTGTGGTGGTGAGCAAAGTAATTGTGAAATGGTTTAAGGGGAAGGAACTGGCTGCTGCGTTTGGCATTAAAATCGGCCTGGCGAGGGTTGGATCGGCGTTGGCATTATTTTATTCCCCTGACATTGCCGAATCTGCATCGCATTGGACGATCGCCATTTGGTTTGCTGCGATGTTGCTATTGGTAGCCTTTCTGGCGTTTTTGGTTTATTCGATTTACGACAAACGCCTGGACAACCAAATTCAAATTGGTAAACCGGTTGCCGGCGAAGAAAAATTTAGTTGGGCAGATTTAAAATCCCTGCTTTCCAACCGTTCGTTTATCTATATTACGATTTTGTGTGTAACCTTTTATTCGGCAGTTTTTCCTTTCCAATCATTCTCTCCTGATTTTCTTTTAAATAAGTTTGGGATGAGCCTCTCGCAAAGTGGAAAAATCGCCTCCATTTTATATTGGGTTACGGCTGTCGCCACGCCGCTAATCGGCTTGATAGTTGATAAATTTGGAAAGAGTGCAAGTTTGATGATTTTCGGATCGCTTACTTTGTCACTTGTTCATCTCACTTTTGCGTTTACAACTTTCAACCCCATAATACCACTGATCATTCTTGGAATTGCAATAGCACTTGTCCCGGCAGCCATGTGGCCTGCGGTGGCCAAGATTGTTCCTGAAAAAGGCCTCGGTACAGCATATGGTGCCATGTTTTCGGTTCAAAACCTTGGGCTTTTTCTTTTTCCGATCATAGCAGGTGAATTGCTGGATGTTTCCAATACTGCCGATGCAAATGTGCTTGATTACACTGCAACCATTGCGATGTTCGCTATTTTGGGCGTTGTCGGATTGGTGTTTGCGTTGCTCTTAAAACGTGAAGACAAGGCTGCCGGTTACGGGCTGGATTTGCCCTCTAACTCAAAAGCCTGATTTTTTCAATTTTCAATTTCTTTGGAAATGCGTCCTTTATGGTAATTCATTTTTATTGCCAAAAGGATGATATTTCTCGATGGTTTCGCGAAGGAACTGCCGGTTGAGGTGGGTGTATATTTCGGTGGTGGTTATGGATTCATGGCCCAGCATGTCCTGAACAGCACGCAAGTCGGCGCCGCCTTCCACCAGGTGCGTGGCAAAAGAATGGCGGAGGCTGTGCGGACTGATGGATTTTCTGATGCCGGCACGTTCCGCAAGATTTTTCACTACGTAAAAAACCATGACCCTGGTGAGCTTTCCACCGTTGCGGTTCAGAAATAAAAAATCTTCATTTCCTTTTTTAATTTCCAGATGAACCCGAACGTGCTTCATGTAGCGGTTAATCTGGTCCATGGCCTGCTCTCCCACCGGCACCCATCGCTCTTTGTCGCCTTTTCCGGTTATTTTCATAAATCCCATGTCGAAATGCAGGTTGGAAATTTTCAGGTTTGTGAGTTCTGAAACACGTAATCCGCAACCATAAAGGGTTTCGATGATCGCCCGGTTTCTTTCGCCCTCCGGTTTTGAAAGGTCAACGGCTGCTATCATTTTTTCAACTTCTTCGCGGCTTAGGGTATCCGGCAGTTTCCGGCCGGTTTTTGGTGATTCGATCAACTGGGTGGGGTCGGTGTTAATGAGGTCTTCCAGCAGCAAATAACGGTAAAAGGCCCTGATTCCCGAAACAATCCTGGCCTGGCTTGTGGCGCTCATGCCCAGGTCGGTGAGCCAGGTAAGAAAGTCCTTCAGGTTTTGGTAAGTTACTTTTTCGGGCCCCGGAATTTTTTCATGGCTGATTTCCAAAAACTGCCTGAGCTTTTCAATGTCAGCTTCATAGGCAGAAACCGAATTATCCGACAGCGATTTTTCCAGCTTCAGAAACGACCTGAAAACTTTGATATGGATTTCCCAGTTCATAATTAGTTGAACGGTTTTCCGGTTAGATCGTTTTCAGGATTAATGTCGAGGCCTATAATATTCAGGAGTTTAGCACCTTTTATTTTCTTGTTTAAATTGGTGGAAACCGTAAAAGTGTTATTGCCGGTTTTCCAGATTCCCGCAGAGAAATGTTTTATTTCGCTATTTCCAGTATCATATTTTATTTCCACCGCAATGGGTGCCGGATAATGCCCGATTTTTTTGATTGTGATTTCTGAATCCGGGATATTTTCAACGGAAAAATCAACATAGCCATATTCAAAAACCCACGGATTGATAAACCAGGATAAGTCCTCGCCGGTAACATCCTCAAAAGTAAAAATGAAATCATGCGGCGTGGGATGTTTTCCTTTCCAGCGTTCAACAAAGGCATGTAGCGCATTCAGGTAGGTTTCATTGCCGAGGTATTCGTGAAGCATTTTGAAAAACAGGGCGGCTTTGGGATAGGAATTGAAATAATAAACTTCTCCAACGAGATATTCCGAGCAGGCAAAAAGCGGCATGTCGTAATCATGGCCCCTGTTTTCTTCAAACACTTCTTCAAAATAAAACCCTGCATATTCAACAGTGTCGATGGCGGTTGCGATCAGGGACTCACCGTAGCTGGTCAAACCCTCGTCCATCCAGGCATATTTGGTTTCGTTCAATCCGGTTAAAAAAGGAAAGTAGGTATGTGAAATTTCATGAGCGGTCAGTTTGATGGTTTCCGAAAGATCCGGCAGCGAAAGATCATTCACCATCATCGGGTACTCCATCTCGCTAAGCCCGTTAAAAACAGTCATTTTGGGGTAGGGGAAAGGGATGGCAGGATAATTATACGACATGAGTTGGATTGATTTTCGGGCG
>JAGYLT010000168.1 GCA_018400545.1 Bacteroidales bacterium | reverse complement strand
CCGCTCCTGATCAAATCCGTAAATTCCTCTACAAATTAACTGCTGGTAAAAAAGCACTGAAGATTGGTGACCTGGGAAATATTCAGGCAGGAAGCCAGTTGAGCGATACCTATTTTGCCGTGAAATCAACGGTGCAGCGGCTGCTGAAAGCCGGAACCATTCCGGTTATTCTGGGCGGTGGACAGGATTTAACTTTTCCTGCATACCTGGGTTTTGAAGCCCTTCAGCGTATCATCAACCTGGTGGGCATCGATGCGAAATTTGATAACAAATACAAACAAGAAACCGATCCGGATTCAGAATCCTACCTCTCCAAAATTATCTACCGCAGGCCCAACTTCCTGTTCAACTATTCAAATATCGGCTATCAGTCCTATTTCATCAATCAGTCGGAGATTAAGCTGCTGGATAAACTGTTTTTTGATGCCTGCCGCCTTGGCGAGGTTAGAAGCAATATTGAGGAAATGGAGCCGACCATCCGCAACGCCGATTTCCTGACTTTCGATATTTCATCGGTGAGGCAGGCTGATGCACCCGGTTGCGGAAATGCATCCCCCAACGGATTTTACGGCGAGGAAGCATGCCAGCTTATTCGCTACGCCGGCCTGTCGTCAAAGCTTTCCTGCATCGGCTTTTTCGAAACCAACCCATTGTTTGATACCCGCGGACAAACAGCCCATCTAATTGCCCAACTGATCTGGTATTTTCTGGACGGGCTTGCAAACCGCGTGAATGATTATCCCGGCGATGATAAATCCGGGTTTATCAAGTACATCGTTAATGCCACAGGGCAGGATAATGATATCGTGTTTTACAAAAGTAAGGTAACCGACCGCTGGTGGATGGAGTTGCCCGTAAGCCGCGAAAAAGAAGAGGAACTCTCCCGCCACATTATGGTTCCCTGCTCGTATGGCGATTACACAAAAGCCTGTAACAACGAAGTCCCCGACCGCTGGTGGAAGGCCTACCAAAAGCTAATGTAATCCTTTGTACTTTTGCCCGTTGTTATTCTTAAACTTTACTGATCAATCCAATGAAAATTGCATCGCTTGTATCCGGGGGTGTCGATAGCTCGCTGACCGTGCATTTGCTTAAAGAGCAGGGATACGACCCCCACATTTTCTATATAAAAATCGGGCTGGAGGACGACCCGGCATGGGTGAGTTGTCCTTCGGATGAGGATATCGAAATTGTTACTTTCATTGCCAAAAAATATGGCCTGAAATACGACGTGGTTTCACTGCAGGAGGAATACTGGGACCGTGTGATTTCCTACACCATCGATTCCGTGAAAAAAGGCCTGACGCCCAATCCGGATATGATGTGCAACAAGATGATCAAATTCGGGTCATTTGAAGAGAAATACGGTAGTGATTTCGATCTGATCTCCACCGGTCATTATGCTTCAACCACGGTGATTGATGGCGAGAAATATCTGACTACAGCCAGGGATCCCGTGAAAGATCAGACTTATTTCCTGGGTCAAATCAGCAGGCGTCAGCTTTCAAAACTTACTTTTCCGCTGGGTGATATGGTGAAAAGCCAGGTACGCGAAAAGGCCGCTGAAGCAGGCCTGCCCTCTGCCACCCGGAAAGATAGCCAGGGGATTTGTTTTTTGGGTAAGATCAACTACAACGATTTCATAAAGAGATATGTGGGTGAAAGGCCTGGTAAAATTGTGGAGCTGGAAACCGGCAAAATACTGGGTGAACACCGCGGCATTTGGTTTCATACCATCGGGCAGCGAAAAGGGCTTGGCCTGAGCCGGGGGCCGTGGTTTGTGGTGGACAAAAATCCGGACGAAAATGTGGTTTATGTATCCAACGGTTACGATCCTGAAACCCAGTACAAAGATGTGGTGAAGCTTTCCCATTTTGAATTCATCAACGAAATGCCCGACCGGGATTATACAGCGAAGCAACCGGTGAAATTCAAAATCCGTCATCAGCCGGAATTCAATCAGGGCATGATGGTACAGGAAAACGGAAGCCATGTGATTTATTCTGATAAACCTTTGCAGGGTGTGGCTCCCGGCCAGTTTGGCGTGGTCTATTCTCCGGATGAGCGGTTATGCCTGGGAAGCGGGGTGATCACCTCCTGATATTTTGGAAATCCATTTCCATGAAAATTTTAATACAACATTTCCGGTTTTTTCTTTTTCTGCTGATCATTACGGCTGTCTTTCAGGCCTGTGATGAGGAGGAATCCCCGCCGCCTGATCCCATCAACCCTGACGATCTCAGGTATGAGGGAACCTGGGAGGGTAGCACTTCACAAACCAGACTGCTGAAGATATTTGTTGAAAATCCTGAGTCCGGGCCTATCATTCGCGAATGCAGGCTCAACTATGTGAATGCCGGAACTTTTAAACGACGTTTTATCACAAGTTCTTCCGGATTGTCAGGAATTAACGATGGGTCATTTGTTTTTGACCTCCCGGATGGCGGAAGCATAGCCGGGCAATTCGTTTCAAAAAATCTTTGCTCCGGCGAATTGTTTATTGCCGATGCGTTGAGTGGTCAGCTAACCAAACATTATTTTGATTTAATCCCCGGTGAAGATTCCACAAATATACTTTCCGCAGCCAAAGTTTTCTTTACTATCGACGGGGTAAGTCACGAATTCGTCCAGGATGATATTTTTTACCGTCCTGAATTTGAAAACATAAACACCGGAACAGGATTTCTTGTGCGAAGCGGTTTTGTTAAGCAGGGGAACGAAAATATTGACGATCAGCCAGTCATTTGGATTAACGCAGGAAGGATTGAAAGTGCGGAGGATATCCCTGAAATTTTTTCGCCCGGAATAAAAAGATATTCGCAGTTTGCCGAGGAGGGATTTGAAATCATCATCAATGACCCGGGTTTTTATTTTGTTACCTTTTCCACCTCAAACCAGACAGGCAGTCAAACCGACAGCCATTTTGAGATTATCGATTTCAAGGAAGTGCCCACCACAGATCCGGTTAACAAGCGCTATAAGTTTTCGGCGTCGTTTAACTGTAAAATTTATCGGATGAGTGGTGAAACCAGGACGGTTGAAAACGGTTTTTATATTGGTTATGTTCATAGCCAAAACTTACCATAAAAAAACCCGGCCTTTTCAGCCGGGTTTTTAGTATCGGATATTGACATCCTATTCTTCCTCTGCCTGCTGTTCTTCGTATTCTTTAAGCAATTGAGTCTGAACATCGCCGGGAACCTGCGCGTATTCTGCAAATTTAAGCGAATACATGGCACGGCCACTGGTGAGTGAGCTCAATGCTGTGGAGTATCTGTTCATTTCGGCCAACGGCACCCTGGCCTTGATGCGCTGATAGTTTCCATCGGCATCCATACCCATGATGATGGCGCGGCGACCCTGGAGATCGGTCATCACGTCACCCATCTTTTCCTCGGGAACACTCACTTCAACATCATATATGGGTTCAAGGATTTTTGGGCCGGCATTTTTAAAGGCTTCTCTGAAGGCATTTCGTGCAGCCAGTTTAAACGAAAGTTCGTTTGAATCCACCGGGTGCATCTTACCATCGTAAATGTAGGCAACGATGTCACGGGCATAAGACCCTGTAAGCGGTCCGTTCTCAATTTTTTCCATCAAACCTTTCAGGATCGCCGGCATAAAACGTGCATCAATGGCACCTCCCACAATACAGTTGTTCATGATGAGCTTCCCGCCCCATTCAAGTTTTACTTCTTCCGTGCCTCTGATCGGGAATTCTTTGGTAAACTCCATGCCTTCGGTGTAAGGTTCAATCATCATATGCACCTCGCCAAACTGGCCGGCACCACCTGATTGTTTCTTGTGGCGATAGGTTGCCTTGGCACTCTTGGTAATGGTTTCGCGGTAAGGAATTTTGGGTGCGAAATATTCCAAAGGCACTTTTTCCAGGTTTTCAACCATCCACTTGATCAGGTTCAGGTGAAGTTCACCCATACCGCCGGCAATCATCTGCTTCAGCTCTTTGGAGTAGTTGATGCGGAAGGTTTTATCCACTTTATGCATCTGGTTCAATACTGCGCCAAGCTTTTCATCGTCGGCAGTGTTAATTGCTTTAACCGCCATGGTCATTTTTGGTGCCGGGAACTCAATCGGTTCAATCACGTCTTCGGCATTCTTTGGCATATTCAGGGTTTCGTTTGTTGCCGTGTTTTTCAGCTTGATGGTGGATGCAATGTCGCCTGCAACTACTTTCGGTAGTTTTTCGCGGGTTTTCTTGCCGGCCATCGAGAATAGCTGCGACAGCCTTTCTTTGGTGTCGTTGGTAGCGTTTATCATATCGGTACCTTCGGTAATCTCACCATTGTAAACCTTAAAGAATGATACTTCACCAAGGTGCGATTCGATAACGGTTTTGAAAACGAAGAGTGAAGTATCTTTAGCCGGGTCACAGCTCAGTTCTTTGCCGTTGGTGGTTTTTACCGGCGGCATTTCGTTGGGTGCGGGGCACGAGTTATTGATGAATTCCATCAGCCGGCGCGCACCCATATTGTGTTTTGCATTGATGCAAAAAACCGGGAACATGCCCCTGGCTTTCAGACCTTCTTTTATCCCGCCCGACATTTCTGCTTCGGTGAGGGTTCCGTTTTCAAAGAAAACCTCCATCAGTTCTTCATTGCTTTCGGCCGCTTTTTCGATGAGTTCGGCCTGCAATTCCTCAGCCTGGTCTTTTTCCGAATCCGGGATGTCCATTACTTCCGGTTCGCCGCCGTCTTCAGGATACTTGTAAAGTTTCATGGTAATGAGGTCGATCACCTGGTTGAAACCAACGCCTGCATTTACCGGATACTGGCAAATGGTAACATTGTTTCCAAACTGGGCCTTAAGTTGACGAACGGTTTCGTTGAAGTTTGATTTTTCGTGTTCCAGGTGGTTGATGGCAAAAACCACCGGTGTATTCACTTTTGAAGTATATCTCCAACTGATCTCGGCACCTACCTCCACACCGTTCTGTGCGTTGATGACCATCACGCCGGTGTCTGCAACTTTGAGCGCCGAAATTACTTCGCCTACGAAATCGTCAAATCCGGGTGTGTCTATGATGTTGATTTTCTTTCCCTGGAATTCAGCAAAAAGCACCGTTGAAGAAACGGAATTCTGGCGCTCGTGCTCAATTTCCCTGTAGTCAGAAACAGTGTTTTTGTCATCTACAGAACCTCTTCTGTTTATCAGTCCGCCTTCGTAAATCATGCATTCCGAAAGGGTGGTCTTACCCGACTTTGCTCCTCCAACGAGGGCAATGTTACGGATTTCATCAGTTTGATATACTTTCATCTTTACGTAGTAAATATTTAATTATTAAAACCTGTGTATTACCTGTTTTTTTGAGGGGAGCAAAAATATAAAAAACTGATTAATAATGAAGAATGTTGAAATTTAATTACTCAACCTGGGTTGGAAGGCCGCTAAAAAGTGTGCACGGGATACTCCGCAGCGATTCCCAAAAATCAGGTAAGCCATTTCATGGCTTCGCCGATGATTGCTTTAGCGTAATCCAAAACTTGCTGAAATCCGTCATCTTCGCCAGAGGCTTCAACACTGAGTATGTCGTTATCTACTTTAAACTGATAATTAATGGCCATGATGTGTCGATTTAAATGTTTTGCGCGCTAAAGGTAGGTTTTTTTGGGAATCGGCAC
>JAGYLT010000167.1 GCA_018400545.1 Bacteroidales bacterium | reverse complement strand
TTTTTGTACAGCCGGGTTGGACTGGGAAAATCGCACCTGGCACATGCCATCGGGCTGGAAGTCAAGGAAAAATTTCCTGAAAAGACCGTTCTCTACGTTACCACCGATCAGTTCATGGCCCAGTACATCGAGTCGGTTCGCAACAACAACCAGAATGATTTTACCAATTTCTACCAGTTGATCGATGTGTTAATCATCGACGACATCCATTTTATGTCAGGAAAGGAAAAAACACAGGATGTGTTTTTCCATATTTTTAATCAGCTTCATCAGCATTCGAAGCAGCTTGTTATCACATCCGACAAGCCTCCGGTGGAAATCGAAGGCATGGAGGCACGCTTGCTTTCACGCTTCAAATGGGGTTTGACTGCCGATTTGCAATCGCCTGACCTGGAAACCAGGATTGCTATCCTCCAAAAACGCCTATACAACGACGGCATTACCATGCCCGACAACGTGGTGGAATACCTTGCCTACAGCGTTACATCAAATATCCGTGAGCTCGAAGGCGCCATGATTTCGGTGTTGGCCCAGGCTTCACTCAATAAAAAAGAGATCACACTGGATCTTGCCAGGCAAATCGTAGATAATTTCATCAAGAATTCGAATAAAGAGATTTCGATCGATTACATTCAGAAAATTGTCTCGGAATTTTTTGGTCTGACCATCGACCAGATGAATTCTAAAACCAGGAAACGCAACATTGTTCAGGCACGTCAGTTGGCCATGTTTTTCTCGAAAGAACATACCAAAGCATCCCTGACTCAAATTGGTCTGCAATGCGGAAACAAAGACCACGCAACAGTATTGCATGCCTGCAAAACGGTTAGAAACCTCAGGGATACCGATAAAGTGTTTAAAGGTTACGTAGAAGAGCTCGACAAGAAAATCAAACTCTAACGGATAATTTCCGTTTATCATTTCAAAATTTTTCAAGGATTATGACAATGAATGTTCTGATGGTTTGCCTCGGAAACATTTGCCGCTCTCCTTTGGCAGAGGGTATCCTTCGCAATAAGATCAAAGGCCTGAACCTGGATGCAAATGTTGAATCCGCCGGCACAGGAAATTACCATGTGGGCGAGCCCGCCGATCCACGCTCCGTGGAGGTGGCCAAAAAAAATCATATCAATATTAACAGCCATACCGCCAGGCAATTCAGGATGGAGGATTTCGACAAATACGACCTGATCTATGCTATGGACAAAAGCAACTACGACAACATCATTAAACTGGCACGGACTGAGGAAGACAAACGCAAGGTGATGCTGCTGATGGACGAATTGATGCCCGGAGAAAAAATAGATGTGCCGGATCCATATTTCGGAGGCCGCCATGGTTTTGACCGGGTTTATGAAATGATCGATCGCGCATGCGACAAAGTAACCGATCGCCTCACTCAACAGAAAATATCTTGACAAACAAACCCACCATAAACGACATCCGGGAGGCAGCAGAAAGAATCAGGCCTTATGTACACAATACCCCGGTGCTCACCTCCAAAAACCTGAACAGGCACTTTGGCTGTGAACTGTTTTTTAAGTGTGAAAATTTTCAGAAAGCCGGTGCTTTCAAATCAAGAGGGGCTGTAAATGCCGTTTTTTCACTGGAAAATGATACCACAAAAAATGGCGTGGCCACCCATTCTTCCGGGAATCACGCAGCAGCGCTTTCCAGGGCCGCCGCACTCAGGGGCATTGACGCACATATTGTTATGCCCGAAAATTCATCCGTAGTAAAAGTTGCGGCCGTGAAACAATATGGTGGTAAAATCACATTTTGTAAGCCCAACCTTGCTTCCCGTGAGGAAACATTAAAAGAAGTCATTGCACGAACAAATGCCACCGAGATTCATCCCTACAATAACCCGGTGATTATTACCGGCCAGGCTACAGCCGCAAAAGAACTGATTGAAGAAATTGGCGCTCCGGATATCATTATGGCACCGGTTGGCGGCGGTGGATTATTGAGTGGTACCGCACTTTCCGGCCACTATTTCGCAAAAGGTACAGAGATTATCGCCGCGGAACCGGCACAGGCTGATGATGCATTCCGGTCGTTTCGTGCCAAGGCGTTTATTCCTTCGGTAAACCCTGACACCATTGCAGATGGCCTGCGAACCTCCCTGGGCAGCATCACTTTTGAGATCATCATCAAATATGTTGACGACATCGTAACTGTTTCCGAAGCAGTCATTGTGGAGGCCATGAAACTGATCTGGGAGCGCATGAAAATTATCGTTGAACCCTCCTCGGCGGTGCCGCTGGCTGCAATCATGGAAAACAAACTGAAACATCGGGGCCAGAAAATTGGCATAATCATTTCAGGCGGAAACGTTGACCTGAATAAACTTCCCTGGTAGTTATGGCCGAAAATGCGCTATACCTCATCCCCGTTACGCTTGGAGATACACCGCCGGAATTGGTTTTGCCGGCAGAAGTCTTTTCCATAATCGCGGAACTGGATGAATTTATTGTAGAGAATGTCAGGTCAGCAAGGCGTTTTTTAAGAAAGGCCGGATATACCAGAGATTTTGATCAGGTAAAATTCCACATCCTGAATAAACATACAGCTTCTCATTCCGTACCCACGTTTATTCAATCCGTAAAAAACAGGAAACCTGTTGGGTTGCTCTCGGAGGCTGGTGTACCCTGCATTGCAGATCCGGGTGCGGAAGTGGTTAAATATTGTCATGAAGCTTCCGTCAGGGTTATACCTTTAACAGGCCCTTCCTCGATCATCCTCGCATTGATGGCATCCGGGTTTAACGGGCAAAATTTTGTTTTTCACGGCTATCTGCCCATCGACAATTCCGAACTCAAAAAATCAATCCGGGAAATTGAAGCGGCTGTTTTTCAGCGGAATCAAACGCAGATATTTATCGAAACCCCATACCGGAACAACAGAATGCTTGAATTTTTAACCGCACATTGCAATCCCAAACTAAAGCTTTGCGTTGCGGTGGAATTAACCACTATAGGGGAAAAAATTATTACCGACAGCATTAAAGGATGGAAGGGCAAAAAACCGGACTTACATAAAAAACCTGCCGTTTTCCTGATTTACAGATAAAAAGAAGCCCCGGTTGTCGGAGAAACAAACCGGGGCATAAAGGAGGATTACATGTAGTGATTGGATCACTATTTATTATTAACGCATTTTAATGCTTAAATCTTTTTCTTATTGTCAATAAATCAAGAACTGTTTATCGTATTAACAAATTCCATTCCAGAATTGTTTATTGCACCCTTTTCATTTTCAAACAGTTGTTTGCATTTCCATCTCCCGAAGGCCAACTCCGGCATCAGAAACACTGTAAATGGTTTCCACAAGCGCCAAATCAATTTCTGCCATTTTTAACCAATTACTGAGGATTTCCTGATCATTAAAAGTTTCGATTCTAATTGTCTCCATTGTAGAATTTTTAGTCTAAAAAATGGAAACCCGCCCGGTGAGGGCAGGTTTCCTAAACCTAACGTCTATGAAAAAAGATACCATTTATATGATTTGGTGGTATCCAAACAATTAAACTGAACCCTGTTAAAGTTCAGTTTTAAAGTGAGTGCAAAAATAGGTCCAAATATTAACACTCATTGATTTACCTCATAACATGAGCTTACAACGATCTAACAGAAAGTTACATATCTACCTGTTTAAATACGTGCTCATCTTTAGCCGGTTATGCTACTAATATGTGTAATTGGCCAGGAAATCGGTGATATCCTGATCTTTGGAGAGATTCAGTTTTTGACGCAGCCTCGACTTACGGGTATAAACAGCTTCAGGTGAAGTTTCGAGAAATTCTGCAATCTCAACATTCAAAAATCTTTGTTTGAGGTAAGAACACAACCTTAAATCATCGAAGGTGAGTTTTGGATAATTTTGCTTGAGCGAGCGGTGAAATTCCTGGTTGCTTTTATCGATGAAGAGATTGGAGATCATCTCCTTGATGTGTCTGATTTCCATGCGGGCCACCGGGCTTTTATCCTGGATCAGTTTATCCATCTGGCTTCTGAGCTCATAAAACAGCGTTACATTTTCCAGTTCTGCTTTTCGCGATTCGAGCTGTTTTTTCAGTTCTGCCATATCTTCCTGATCAGATTCAGCATGATCTTCATCCAGCTTTTTCTCAATTTCGCGCTTTTCCTGCAGCTTGCCACGGATATCGATATGGGTTTTCACGCGTGCCAGCAGCTCTTCCGTTTGAAACGGCTTGGTAACGTAATCAACGGCACCCAGTTCAAAACCCTTCACCACATTTTCGGTTTCCGATTTTGCCGTAACAAAAATGACAGGAATCTCCTTTGTTGTTTCGTCATCTTTTAGGATTTTGCACACTTCAAAACCATCCATCTCAGGCATCATCACATCGAGCAGAATGAGGTCGAAATCAATTGATTTCACCTTTTCCAATGCAATTGGGCCACTTTTGGCAAATGTTATATTGTAATCTTTGGTTTGCAGAATATTGGCTGCAAGCTCAATGTTTTTGGGAACATCGTCCACAATTAAAATCTTCTTTTTACTTGCTTGTGTCTCCATAGTTATTGTACATATTTCGGAATAGTAAAATAAAATTTGCTTCCTTGTCCGGGGCTGCTTTCAACCCAGATTTTGCCCCCGTGTTTTTCAACGAATTCTTTGCTTATCACGAGGCCCAGCCCAACGCCTTTTTCACCTTTCGTGCCCCACTTTGGTTCGATTTTCTCCTTTTGCGAAAATAGCTTTTTAGCCTTTTCCGGTTCCATTCCTACACCATTATCCTTCACCGATACTTCAAGAAAATCATCATCAAGTTCTTTCACTTTTGTGATGATCTCACCCCTGGGCCTGGTAAATTTAATGGCATTCGAAATCAGGTTTCGTAAGATGGTCTTCACGGCGTTTTTATCGGCGAATGCCTGGAATTCTTTAATCAGATTGGTTTTTAAACTGATTGATTTATTATTCGCCACACCATGCAATAAATTAATGGTTTCGTGAACCAGTTTATTCACATCCATGGGTTTTGGATTGTAAACCATGCGCCCCTGCTGATTGCGGGCCCAGTACAGCAGATTTTCGAGGAGTGAGTAAGCATTCCCAACTGAATTCCAGGTAGCTTTGATGAACTGGGCCATGTTTTCTTTATCCATTTCCACCTCGTTTGTTGCAATCATTTCGAGGGATTCCTTGATGTTTCCTACCGGACCAAGCAAATCGTGACTGATGATTGAAAACATCTTATCCTTGGTTTTATTGGATTCGAGGAGCTTCTCATTGGCTTTTTCCAGTTCCTCCCGCGACCTTTTCAGGCGGATGTGTGTTTCTACCCTGGAAAGTAATTCCTTGCCGTTGAAAGGTTTGGTAACATAATCTGCACCACCCAGTTCAAATGCCCGAACCACATTATCAGCTTCGGTTTTAGCCGTGAGAAAAATGATGGGGATTTTACTGGTTTGCGGGTTTTCCTTCATCATTTTACAAACCTCATATCCGTCCATATCGGGCATCATAATATCAAGCAGAACCAAATCAAAATCTACTGTTCCTGCTTTTTTAAGGGCTTCGGGCCCGGATTGTGAAAATGAAATATTGTAATTGTTCGCGCGTAGAATTTTTGCCGCCACCCGGATATTTATGGGATTATCATCAACAAGCAATAT